>DATDXE010000006.1 GCA_036517255.1 Candidatus Paceibacterota bacterium | reverse complement strand
ACGAATACCCTCCCTTTATCCCCTCCCTTATTTTTTACTGCTTGACTTTTCATACTCAATTATGCTATAATACACTCGGATTTCAATTCGGGCAACTAGCCCCACACGGAGAGCAATATGAGAAAAGCTTGTGCAATTCGTGATCTTGAGATACTGAAGCAGGAAGTATCTCAAGCCCCCGGTGGAAGTGAAGGGGTTTCGAGGGTGCAAACCCTCATTCAGAATCTTCGAGAAGACTGCATCGGGGCAACTGCAGCCCTGCGAGCAGGTCTCGAGATTCGCCGCGAATTTTGCGGCTCCTACTAGTCTGTGCCACGAGCACACCGGCCCCGAGCAATCGGGGCCGTTTCCTATTTTAGATAAAGCTCGCGGTTTCTTTTGTGCCCATCGAAGTCCACAGCATAGTGCATTGTTCCGTTACTATCAGAGAGAAAATATAAATAATCAGTATTAGTCGGAGCGATGGCCGCTCGTATCGAATCAAGTCCTGGGTTTGAGATAGGTGTCGGAGGCAAACCTTTATTGGCATAAGTGTTGTAAGGATTATCCTCATCCTCCAAATCTTCTTTTGTCAAAGTAAAACTATTTTTGCCGTTATAATATTTAAATGTCGCATCAGCCTGCAAAGGCATTTCTAGTCGTAATCGTTTCCACAATATCCCGGCCACTACCCTCCTGGTATTTATCTGTCTCGCTTCTCCTTCTACGATCGAAGCCATAGTTACTATCTCATCCAAGCTTTTACCGAATTTTTCCATATCAGGTACCAGGTCGTTTATTTGTCTAGCAAAATTTTCTCTCATCTGTGCAGCTATGTCCTCTGGCTTTTGATTTGGCATGAAAAAGTAAGTGTCAGGAAAAAGGAAACCTTCGTATTTTTTAGCGATAGAGATAAATTCTTTTTTATTAAATTTTGGAAGTTGTTCCCATAGTATCTCTGCCATTTCCGAAGAGTTTAAGCCTTCGTGGATGACGATGCGTATGGGGGAAAGGCCATACTCACCATTGGTCACAATATTCGACACTTCGAAGACACTTTTTTCTTTTGGAAAATAATAATCCCCCGCGATCACTTTCCTCTCCCCTCCTTGTAGCATGACAAAAAATTTGAGCCAAAAAGAAGAGGTCACTACTCCCTGACGCTTGAAGGTGTTTGAAATGGTGTCCAGGTGCTCTCCTTGTTCTATGGTTACTATAGTATGCTCTGGAAAATATCGTGGAGCTTTCCACAGGAAACCGTACATCAGGATCCAAACTGAAAGTAATACGAAGAGTACTTCTCCTATCCTCCAAAAGTATCGACCGAGTAAAGGATGTGTTTCGACTGCTTTCTCTCGCACTTTTTTTACACGTGCTATATTCTCCCATTCTTTTTCTAGGGAATGTAGTTTTTGGATATAATTTCCAATCAGCCCGAAAGATTCGTTCTGGCGGGTTTTTAATTTTTTAAATATATTCATTTGAATTATGTAGGTAAATTGGCTGGAGCTTCCGATTTCTTAGATGGTATACGCTCAAATGTCGGTGTAGTCACTGTTTGTCCTGGGAAATGGAAGATGGTAGCCAGCTCCTCGCTATTTAATACAAATGTCGCCTTGCCCTTATATGGTGGGTAAAATATTTGCCTCGATTTGTAGGCTTCTAGGACATGTTTCTTTAAAAACTCTCTAGTTTTTCCTCTAAAATCTTGCCATGGATAATTGAAACCGGTCAGTCCTCCAGTAGGAGAAAAGCCATTCAAAGCAGGAGAACTATATTGTTTGAATGAGCCGAGCATACCTCCTATATTTGATCCGTTAAATTTATCCTTCTCTGCTATATAGAGGCTGCGTATACCGACATCGAAAGGAGTCTTTGATAAACTTCTTTCTAAAGCTGATATCACATCTTTTTCCCCTTCTGTTGCTTGACGACTTTGTTTTTCCTTATCTTCTGGTCTAAATTTTTCTATTATTTTTTTGATTTCTTTGTCGGAATTATCTTTCCACGAATCATCCTGCTCTGAAAATACCTCCCAACGTCTATTCTTAGTGTGTGACCTGACTATTATTTGTATCCACACTCTATGCCCCTCTGTGAGTGACCCCATAAACTCGATCATTGTGGATAAAGGGTCAATCTTGAACTCCTCTTTTGGATCTTTATCTAGTCCGTAATCTACGTATGTTTTTATGGGGTATGCGTCAGCTTTTTTTAATTTCCATTCGCATCCCCAAACGACATTTTTCTCTTTGTTATATGATACAGGTAAAGTGTAATCCTCGACTTCATAAATTTCTATACCAGGGTATTGGGAATAAATTTGCGACTCTATGGCGTTTTTATATTTCGGCCTCGTCCACACGAAAAAACGTATTTTGCCTCCCTCGGAAACAAGTTCCAAGGAAAACCAATCACGAGTACTGCATTTCCACATTCTTTCTATCCAAGTTTGTTCCCCTCCCGCTTGGGAAAAAACTCCCATGATCACCTCCATAGCTACCGGTGATTTGAATATTTCTTTAGGAAGTTTTATTTCAAGAAGTACTGAGCCAAGTCCGGCCCAATACACTCCCCTACGATACGAAACCCACATATTAAAAATAGCGATACCCGTAACAATAGGTAACCAAATAAAAGCGCTTTGATAGACGATGTTAAAAGCTATTTGCAAGCTATCAAAAATTCCGAAATCTAAAAACCCACTAAACATGCTATTAATAATAGCATGTTTAGGCCAGTGTATATGTGTTATCCTTCAACTTTTTAAAGTTTTTAGGATTTTGAAGGTTGACTACGATGGTATTTTCTTTCACATACCTTTCTTTCAATACTTTTTCTACTACTTTTTCTTTGGAGAGTGGACCATTCTTTTTCAAAATATCTTTGATGACGTCACGCACGATACCCATAGAATATCCCCATTCTTTCAGAGCATAAAGGCCGCGACCAACAAGGACGAAGCGCTCATCTTTTATAAGTTCGTTGTGAGTCGTGGCCACATGAGCTTTTTTATTGAATATTTCACTGATAAGGCGAGCTACTTCACGGAAGTGTATAGGAGAGCCATGCCTACGGATCACGAGGTAAGCATAATCCCTGATACCACGCGCGCTGATGTTTGAGGACTTACTCTTGCCCCATTCGCCGAGAGGGTTTTTACCCAAGGCACGAGACATTTTGAGCCAACGGCCGATTATTTCTTCATCTTTATATTCTTGAGAGACATCTTTTATGTGGTCTAGGAAGGAAGAAACTATCTCTGACTCAGGTACGATTTCGTCGTCCTTCAATCCTGAATAAAGTTTGCGAAGGCCTTCGTGTATTTTGCTTGCAAGCTCTTTGTCGATGTGCCAACGATGTTTAAATTCCTCATCTTCTTTTTCTTTTACGAAATCTTCACCGATGATAAGCATGAAATGGATGTTGTTCTGCAAGCTCTTGTCTTTGGAAATGTGAGTGAGCAAATCCTCCTCAGAGATGATTCCTCCAAGTTTCCTGATTACTGATTTCAATTCTTCAAAATATGATTTTTCCTTTTCGTATACAGAAGAACGTCTGATATTGCCTATCGAATAGTTTTCGATTTGGCGTACTCTTTCTCTAGTGATGCCGTATTTTTTGCCGATGGCTTCCAGAGTCATCTTCTTGTCCCCGTTTAGGCCAAAGCGCCCGGAGATGATGTCTTGAGCCCTAGAAGGCAAGGCAGAAAGAAGCCTCTTTACAATAGGCTTAGGATTGAAATCGATGCTTATTTGTTTGGTTTTTAAGCTTGTTTTCATGCTATTTTTACTGCTAGTTTAGTCTTGGTAATTATACCACATTATTATACAACATTCAGTACTCCTATTTGTATCATATAGGTAGAACTCCGTCAAGCTACTACTAAATTCAGCACTTTGTTCTCTACAAATATGACCTTTTTGACCTCTTTTCCTTCTAGCCACTTAGCTATTTCTGGCATAGCCAAGGCTATTTCCCTCACTTCCTTCTCCCCTGCTTCTGGTCTTATTACCACTACCCCTCTTACTTTCCCATTTATTTGTACGGCAATCTTTACTTCTGTTTCCATAATTTTCTTCGGGTCAAATTCTGGCCACTTTTCCAAATGCACTGATTTTTTATGTCCCAAGCTGTGCCAAATTTCCTCTGTAATATGCGGAGCAAAAGGCGCTAAGAGTTTGAGCAAAATCTCATAATCTTCCCTCGTCACGCCGTATCCTTTGGAGGAGGCGGATTCCATCTCATTCACTAGAATCATCATACTGGAAATAGCGGTGTTGAAAGACATACTCTCTATATCTTCAGCAACTTTCTTAATTGTTTTGTGCACCAAAGTTTCTAATTTAGGATTTAAAAGTCTTTCCTTTTTTTCTTCTTTCCTTCTTTCAATTTTATCTTGCAACTTCCACACTCTTTCCAAAAATCTACGCACTCCTATCATATTGTCCGTATTCCAAGATATGGCGTCTGCAAATGGGCCCATGAACATCTCATACAGACGCAAAGAATCAGCGCCCCAAGTCGCTACTATATTGTCCGGATTGATGACATTGCCGAACCTTTTGCTCATTTTCCTACCATCCTCCCCCATGATCAGTCCCACAGATTGCAATTTCTTGAATGGTTCTCTGGTAGAGACTACCCCAATATCAAATAGAAACTTATGCCAAAAACGAGCGTAGATGAGGTGCCTAGTGGCATGCTCTGCTCCGCCTACATAGTAGTCAACTTGGTTCCAATATTTTTCCATACTCGGATCCACCAATTTTTTACTATTATCCGGATCCATATAGCGCAGGTAATACCAACTCGAACCTGCCCATTGCGGCATGGTATTAGTTTCTCTTCTGAGAATTTTCAATTTAGAATTTCCAATTTTCATGGGGACTTCTACCCATTTTTTAATATCAGCCAAAGGTGACTCACCCGTTCCAGTCGGCTCATAACTTTTCACTTTGGGTAATTTGAGTGGCAAATCTTCTTCTTTCAGAGGTATCACTTTGCCTTCTGCATCTTTCAACACAGGTATCGGCTCCCCCCAATATCTCTGCCTCGAAAAAACCCAATCGCGAAGTTTGTATTTCACAATTTTCTTACCAAATTTCTCAGTAATTTTTTTACGAGCCTCATCGCTTTTCATTCCATCGAATTCTCTAGAGCCTGAGAGCTTACCATCATTTGCATATTGTATATTCCACTCATCTTTATATTCTTGAATATTCCAAGATTCAGTTTCTTCATTACAATATCCAGCAACGCTACCAGAGTTATAGATTACTGTTTTAATTTTAAGTTTATATTTTTTTGCAAAAACAAAGTCGCGCTCATCGTGCGCTGGGACAGCCATTACAGCACCAGTACCATAATCAGCCAAAACGTAATCGGCGATCCAAACTGGTATTTCTTCATTGTTTGCTGGATTTATTGCTTTGATCCCCTTAAGCTCAACACCAGTTTTTTCTTTCGTAGCGTCAGTCCTCTCGATTTCTTTTTTGTTTTTAATTTTTTCAATATATTTTTGCACTTCCTTCCAATTTTCAATCTTTCCATCTTTCCATGATTGAATTATTTTATGCTCTGGTGCCAACACTATATATGTCACTCCAAAAAGTGTGTCAGCTCTAGTAGTGAATACTTTGATTCTTGATTCTTGATTCTTGATTTTAAATTCAATCTCAGCTCCTTCCGAGCGCCCAATCCAGTTCCGCTGACTTTCTTTGATCGATTCCGGCCAATCTAGAAGTGGTTTGGCAAGTTCAATGAAATGGCTCTTCTTTCCAAGAAACAAAGTATCCCAGGCATGTTTTTGAGCAATGGTGGTAACAAACTCAGTTACTCTATCTCTTTCGACCCAAATAACATCATGATTTGAGTCTTCTTCATTAGTTAATTTCTTTCTTTTGCCATCCTTCAGTTCGATATACATTGCTTGATAGTGACCATAACGATTTACTCCTTTTGGCGGATGGTAAAAAGTAGCATCATAATTTCCAAGATTACGTATAAATTTGAAATTCTGATATCCTGTTTCTTCACGAACTTCTTGAAGAGCCGCCTCATCCGCAGTTTGTCCATCTTCGATACCTCCAGTAACAAAAGTTCGCCACGCAACTTTCTTCCATTGTAAAGTGATAAATTTATCTTCCTTCCAATGTTTGACGAAAACCACGACACCATTACGCTCAGCATCTGGTAAACCTTCACGATATGCAGAAACACTGCCAACATCCTTAAAACATGGCACCGTAGGATTTCTTTTATCATAATAGACTTCGACCCCAAGCCGATCGAGCCAAATCGGGAGTTCGGAATTGATCATTTTGCCTGGTACGAAATCCTTTTCATCGATCCATAGAACTTCATTATGATCGACTTCTCCTTGAGTTAACGAATCCGTCACAATGGGGACCCGTTTGTCGCTTCTTAGTTCAAAATACACCGCTTGAGCTATGGCTATGCGATTCTGGCCTTTGTGTACAGTGTAGTAGTGAGCTTCAGTCGGTCCTCCCAGAATACGTTTAAATTCCAAATCAACATATCCTGTTTCTTCTCTCACTTCCCGACGCGCTGTTTCTTCCACGGATTCGCCATCTTCAATACCGCCGATAATAACAGTATCCCAACCAAATTTTTTATTTCGGATAATTAAATATTTTTTATTTTTAGGATCATACACAATTGCATGGGCAACGCTTCGTTTTATAACAGGCTTGCCAGGCTGGTGCGGATTTACTTTATCGATGAGTTTAGGTACCTCATAATCAGTCTGATCAAGATCTTGGAGCAACCGATCGGCGTAATCGGTTATTTTTAAAACCCACTGGCGCATAGGCTTTTTCTCCACCGGAGTGCCACAACGCTCACATTTGCCATCCTCCACATCTTCATTAGCAAGGACAGTCTTGTCTTGGGGACACCAGTTGACGGGCTCATTACTCTCATAAGCAAGATCTTTCTCCAATAACTTAAGAAAAATCCATTGTGTCCATTTATAAAATTTAGGATCAGTTGTATTCACCTCTCGCGACCAATCATAATCGAGCCCCAGAAGTTCAAGCTGCTTCTTATAGCGCGCGACATTTTTCTTGACTGCAATTTCCGGATTAGTCTTAGTTTTAATAGCGTAATTCTCAGCAGGTAGACCGAATGCGTCAAAGCCCATCGGATGCAGTACATTGAAGCCGCGCATCCTTCTCTTCCTGGCCATTATATCCGTCGCTATATAACCTTTAGGATGACCCACATGTAGCCCTTCACCAGAAGGATAAGGGAACATGTCCAGAATGTAGTATTTAGTTTTCTTAGATTTAATTTCTGTCTTGTAAACTCCCTTTTTAGCCCAAAATTTCTGCCACTTACTTTCTATTTTCTTGTGGTCGTAAGATTTCATTTAAGTATTAAAAATATACAACAAAACTGATTTTAAATCACCCCCTCCGCCTTACAGGCACCTCCCTCTTAGTAAGAGGGAGGAAATCTCACTTCGATCTCAAATTCTGCTTTATTGTATCTAAAACATCTTTAATAGACTTCTCAATTTGATCATTAGAGAACCTCAAAACGAGAAACCCCATATTGGCAAAGAAAACATTTCTAATTTTATCGTATTCCCTAACTTCTTTTTTATTATGAATTGCTCCGTCGACTTCTATTCCTAATTTCTTTTTAGGACAATAGAAATCTAAAATATATCCTCCAACACTAAACTGACGCCTGAATCTGTAGCCCAGTTGGTCATTTCTTAGATACCACCAAAGAATTTGCTCTTGAGGGGTTTGGTTCTTCCTAAGTTCTCGTCGGTTATTAAGAAGATTTTTTAAATTATAAACTCTCTCCATACTATAGTTGTGGTACGTATTGCTTCCTCTTACTAAGAGGAAGCAGTCCCGAGGCTTTGCGAGGGGCTGAAGGAGTGAATTATCTTACTGGTTTTGCTACTGGATACAAATTTGGATCAATCGTTCTTTCGAAACAAGTTTTACCTACGCTATGAGTCCAATTTTCTTGCACTGGAGTGTATGGTTTGCTTATGAGGCTATTTTCTTTTGAGTCGAGGTTGAAAGTGGCGCACAATTTAAACTCGTTACCTTTTATGAGCTGATACTCGTATTCATACCCAGAACCTTGAGGATCGACAGGAATTATAAATCCTGAAATAGGGTCAGCCATTTGAGATAGGTTTTGAGGCATTGTGCCTATTCTCTGCCAATAATTTAATACTTGCCACTGGATATTTTGGAGGTCAGATACTTTTTGACTGTCGTATCTCACGAGTCTCTGTGTCTGTGGTGAACCCATAATGGCAAAGCCTAAAATGATGGAAGCCAAAACTAAAACTGCGCTCACGATTGCCCAAACTTTTTTACCGGAAATTAGCCTCTCTCGGATTTCTTGTAAATAGAATCCGAAAACTCCTCCGGCCACTATCAGGACCACGACTGCTTTAAGAATAAAGGCCAGAGTCAAATCTTGCCCATCTAAGAATTTATAAAGCACTGTTACCAAATCCCCTACTAGGATTATTCCACCGACAAAAAGAGTGATATATGTCAGCCACTTCTTGATGCCTGCCTGCTTTTTCATCGGGTCGAGAGTATAGGATTTCTCAAGTAACCAATTAAGTAAAATAAAAATAGGAAAAACTATTATAAGGATGGCTACCTGTAGACTTATGAGTGATCCTGAATAGTAGTAATTATAGGTTTCTATCGCTGGATAGGCTTCATTAATTATTTTGAAAAGTAGATTGGTTAAACTTATAGCGATAGCATACAAACCGACCATCGAACCTAGATGTAAAAAGAAATCTTTTGCTGTAGTCATAATGTATTTTTATGTGGATAAGAACTTACATTGTAGCATATTTGTGCTAGTTTTGTTGAGGAGGTGCTGCTTTGTTTCGAGAAAGAACAGAAGAAGAAATCATTTCAACGGTCAGGCAAATGTTTACCCTGCTTGATCGTGGCGGACACCAGTCGGTGGAATATACCGACGCAAAACAGTCGTTGACGATCTGTGGCCAGCTTACTCCTGGCAACGTGCGGCGCTACAACGCCCTACTCGCTCTAGGTCAAGCGAACTGTGCTTTCGTCCTGTTTTTGAGAGAGCTTACCCAATCCGGAGCTGTCGCCGTCGACCGATGTGATCTCTCTCAAGACCTGATGCACGTGTATAGTCGGATTGCGCCGGCGACTGCCCACACGGTTTCGGCTTGAATTCCTTTCGAAAAAACCACGTCAGGTCGTTTCGGCGGCCTGACGTGTAGTTTTTATATCAAAAATTCGATCACGTCCCCATCTTGCACAATATACTCTTTACCTTCTGTTCTGACCCAACCTTTCTCACGAGCGGCGGCAAAAGAACCAGCTTCAATAAGCTTGTCGTAAGCTACTACTTCAGCTCTTATAAATTTATCTCTAAAATCAGTATGGATGACTCTTCCAGCTTCAGGCGCAGTCGAATCCCTTTTTGTCGTCCAACCCCTTGTCTCATCTTTGCCCGTAGTAAAAAAAGTGATCAAATCTAGAAGTTCATAGCTTTTCTTGATCAAATTATCGAGTCCAGTGCCGAAAATAGGATCTACTTCTACATATTGCGCAGGCTTCCCATCCGATGAAGTAGGCAGTTTTTCTATAATTTCCTTCCTATTTTCCGCAGCTTCCGAAGTATTCAAAACATACAAAATAGGTTTGTGTAAATTAGCCTTCTCTAGTTCCAAATTTATAATTTCAATATCAAAAAGCGGGTCGACTTTACCGGCCACGTGTAAAATATCTTTATCTTCAAAAATTCTCACTACTTCTGCTATAGCATCTACCTCACGAATATGCGAAAGAAATTTGTTGCCTAGGCCCTCCCCTTCCGCCGCTCCTTTTACTAGCCCGGCGATGTCAGTAAACTCGACAATCGCTGGAATTTTTTTAGCCGATGCTGATATTTCAGCTAATTTATCAAGCCTCTCGTCAGGTACAGGTACTATTCCCACACTCGGGTCAATTGTGCAAAAAGGATAATTCTCAGCCGGCACACTTTTCTTCGTAAGCGCGTTAAACAATGTGGACTTCCCCACATTCGGCAAACCGACGATTCCTATACTTAGTGCTGAAGACGACATTTGAATTTGTTATTGTCTGTCCAATTGAGTTCGAGCCACTGCTATACTCAGGGTAGAAGACGACATAAATTTGACTTAATCTGATAGTCCCATAGACTTGCAATTCTTTGCCATTGCCCATTACTTTATCTACAGTGCGTCTAATGATGTCTTGTTTTGCTTGAAAATTCAAGTTCTGAATAAATTGGACTGACTCTTTAGCAAACGCTTCCACCTCGTTTTCATTTGGCAGTTTAGTTTCCTCGGGAGGATTTTCTTCCAGACGGGCTTTCGCTATTTGGTTTTCAAACATGCGAATCTTCTCTCGTACCGGAGCAACGTATTCTTCAAACTTTTCCAGAGAAATAATTTCTTTTGAATATGCGCTGGCGAAACGATCCTCCTGTACTTGTAATCTTGTAATTTCTTTCTTCGTGCTGTTTATGTCAATTGTTGATCCATGAGGCATACGATTTGGGCGGTTTTTTCGGAATCGTTCAATTTGTTTGCTTAATAACTCAGGAGATTTAAAGAGTTCTTCAATATTCTTCCACAAAAGAACGTCAGCAATCTTGGCGTTAATTCCGGGTTCAGCACAAGTAGGAGGTAGCGGGAATGTATGGACTCGATTCTCACAACGATAATATAGATGTTTACCTCTCTGCACACCTTCCCCTGCCCTCCTTGCTCCACAAAGACAATAAATTCTACCTGCTAACAGATACTCATTTACTTTATTCCTGCCCAATGTCTCAAAATTCTTTCTCAACTGCCACCCCACACGATCAAATAAATCTTTATCTATAATGGCTGGAACTTTTATAGGATACCATTGGGTTTTTGGCCTCATTTTTCTACTAGTTTTCTTTACTTTTTTGTATCCTTCCGTTTTATAAGGCCTCTCTGGAATGACGGCATACGATGCGCCCCAATATGTAGTCCCGATAAACACCTCGTGCTTTAACAATGTGCTTAGTGTGCTTGTGTTCCATACTCCTCTTTTACTTTTGCGAGGCTGTATACCAAGCTTCTGGAGTCTCTTAACAACAGCTCGAAGAGTTAACTTCTCATCCCCCACCCAAGTGAATACATCCTTTATGATTTTAGCTTCATACTCATTGACTATATAATGTCCGGCAACATAATCCGCATTTCCACGCTTACCTTTATTCCAAATGTAGGTATACCCGTACGGAGCTTCAGTAGTCAGAACATGTCCATTTTTGACCCGATTAACTTTCCCAATACGAAATCTCTCAGTTATTTTTGCTTTCTCATATTGAGCAAATAGGCCTCGTATACCAAACATAAGTTCATCCGTCTCATTTTTTATAGGAGGCATTGTTACAAATAAGATATCAATTCCCTTCTGCTTCAATTCATCAATGACGATTTGTTGATATAGAAGTCTGCGACCGAGCCTGTCTGGGTCGTATATAAGTACTGCTTCCCAAATCTTATTTCTTGCATCATGCCGGAGCTGATCTAATTCTGGCCGAGCAAGAATATCACCACTCCATCCTTCGTCTTTATATTCTCGAACAATTTTAAAATTGTTTTTCTTAGCAAATTCATTTACTTCAGAAAGCTGCGCCTCAATTGTCTGCTGATCTTCCTGATTTGAGGTGGAGACCCTTGCGTACACAGCAACCAACTTTTCTTCTTTTTGTGCATCCTCATTCATATTGTTTGTTATTATAATAATAATTCTTGTTGAGGGATAGGATCGTTTTGAGCCGCACCTTTGTTTCTATTTTTGAGAACCTCCTCAAAAAAGATATCGAAAATGCTATTTACCTTTTCTTCGACATACTCTAGATCATCTGGCCAGTATGTAATTTGGATTCCCTGGACCAACTCAGAGTCAAAAGTTACCCGGTCTTTCATGTCCATGGTATCGAACACAGAGACGGATAATACCGGCGGACCTAACCCTTCCATATAGTTTTGATCTGTTTTTTCCATAATGTTGTTTTAGTTACTCCCCATACTCTTTTCTTAGTGCTCCTAGCCTATTTAGGAGGATCTAGGCGATATGAAAAATAGAAACACGAAGAAATGGTTGTTGAGAGTAAAATGCTGTTAAGACGAACCTTGTACAAATATTTTGTTAACAAACTATCTCCCTATAAATCTTGGCTTTTAATCCAAAGGTCTCATTGATTCAAGATGCTCTTTTAAGGCCCAATCCACTATCTTAGACATGGTCTCGTGAGTTTTCTTAGAAAGCTCTTTGACTTCCTCTTTTATACCTCTATCAACACGGACTAAAACTGTATCTCTAAACTTATGACGCTTCCTAGGTTTTTTCTCTTTAGTTTCGACTAAAGAGCCCTTCTCCGGGTTATCTTCCATTTATTCTATTGTTAGAACTAATAATTCTTCAGAGAGCTACTATTTCTAGTCTACGAGAGCATAAGCTAGAGATTTTTCCATATACATATTCATATTTTGTCTACATTTTAACACAGCACCAAAAGACACCTAATTTACAGTGTAGATATTATAAAATAGCAAAATACCCTTATAAAATAGGGTTTTCCGGCTCACCTAGAAATATGATCTTGCCATCTACAACTTTAACCTTACCTTCCTTTACAAGCCGGTTATGTATATCACGAAGGGCTTCGCCGTATTCTCTCAAGCTTTCTATGGTCTCGTCAGAAAATATTTGTGGTTTAGGTTCTTCCTTTCTCATTCTTGAGATACTACTCTTGGAATTTTATTTTGTAAATCAGAAATTGATAGTCCTCTGGCCAGTCTCATTTCCATGACTATCTTGGTGTATTTCTCATAATCTGTTCTAGTTATAGGTTTATATATTGCTTTCATCATGGTGACTAAAGCTGTTGCACTAGCCAAAAGTTCTTGTTCGGTCATTTTGCTATACTTTTCTTCCCCAACTTTTTTCCTCATCAGTTCCTTGAACTCCAGTGAAGTTATGACGCCACTTGTCCAAATCCTCATGGGCAACTGGTTGAGCATCAATATCATACTTTTCAATAAGAGGGTGCTTAGTGTTATTGGCTCGGTGGACATCAAACTCTTTCTTCAAAAGATGGTCCACAGCTGAATTAAGTGCAAATGGGAATCCTGGTGGCCTGCCAACTCCAAGCTTACGATCATAATAAAAGCAGCGGGGACATTGCAAAAAGAGGTCAATTTTGGACCTAGATAGCTTAAAAGGCTCTTCCGATTTCGGATCATACATTCCTCTTATTCTTTGTGCATTGTGATATTCGGACATATTTTATGGTGTTAAACTTTGTACTAAGAAATTATAATGTTTTTCATCTTCCACTTTGACCATCTCAAGTATATCGGAGATTACTGATGGGGTTTCAGAGAGAAGGGTCATATCAAAATCCTGCACTCCACTTTCGTATCTTGGATGAGAATGGGTCTCTACAAAACGGTTAATTCTTGTCTTCTTTGTTTCGTCAAAATCTATTTCCTTTAAACGATTAAAGATATTAGGTTCTCTTGTCTTAAGAATTGGAACTCGAAATGCCAAAAAGCTCTCAAGAAATTTGCGAGCAATATTTGGCAAGGGATACAATTTTTCTAAATCAGCCTGTTTCTTATCAGAAAAGTTATATAAAACACTAAAAAGGAAGTGGTACTCAGATTCGTAATCAATAAGTAGCCTATCTATGGGTATTATTTGCGACTTTCTGATGCCACCATCTTCTCTACACACCACCATGAAAAATTCTCTGTCACCTTTCTTGCAATAAGAAAACCAATTCTTAACTTGTCTAAAAAAATCAAAATGATGCGTCAGTATAAAGATTTGGCCTGCATCCTTAATTGATTCTTTTAAGAAACTGAAAGCTTGGAAAATTGCACTAGAATCAAGGCTAGAGACGGGATCGTCAATCACAATAACACTATCACTAAGGTTAAAGCCATCTTCTTTTATTTTTGTAATAAAGTAAACAATCCCAAGTGCTGTTTTTTCACCCTCGCTTAAATTCTTTGCAACAATTCCATTACGAGTAATCTGATACCCATCTTTTGCGTCAGTGGCTTTGAGTTGAATGTCCGCACGTCCCAGAAATTTCTCCAGACCTTCATTAATTTCTTTAGCAGGAACATGATGATTGATCAGACTTTCTTTTAGACCTTTTATTTCCGCTTCTTTCATTTTTACACTTTTATCACAAGTTTTGTGTTCATTTTGTAAAGTTGCGTATTCTGCCTCAGTAGAGTTATGGGTAGGAATAAATTCTGCAATAAAATGAAACTCCAAGGTCTCTTTATCCATGCTAGTTTTCTCTTCAAAATTAGCAGTCTTTTCATTGTTTTTCGCTATTATTGAATTTATTTTAGAGAACGAAGTGGCATTAACAGGTTGCCATTCTTTTAAAGTGGGCTGGGTAAAAAGATTTTTCTCCTTTTGTTCCAAAGCAATAACAATATCTGCTAGTCTTGTGTTGAATTCCTTTATAGTTCTTTCCGCTGCTTCTTTTTCCAGTAAGAAGTCAGGTACAAGATCCTCGTATAAATTTGAGGAGTCTGGAAAAGATAGTATTGGTTCAAGTCCATTACTCTTTTTCTTTAGAAGCTGAATTGTTTCTATAGTCTTCTGGTACTCTTCATTGAAATGGCTTTCTAAAGCATCGAGTCTTGCAGATGGAATTTCTTGATCACAGAACGCACAATTTTTTAGTTTCTTATTTTTATGAATACCTAATCCGTGTTCGACCCATTTGCTAATATCTGTATCAGATTTTAAAGACTCAATAACTTTTGATGTGATAGCCTTTGCAAGAATATCTTTTACCTCATTCTCTAACTCTGATAAATCTAAATTTGGAATTGTTATGGCCGCAAGCTCTTTACCACTAACTTGTGAAATTGATTTCTTTAGAGCTACAACCCTTTCTTCGTCAAGTTTAAGAGCATCTGGGTCTTTTAACTTTTCTTCATTATCCCTAATAGCTTTTTCTAAATTATCTTTCTCGTAATTCCTATATTTATCTGATCTAGCAGTTGTCAGAACATTTTTTATTTCTTTAGCTGTATTGGATAAAGATTTATCACGATGTTCTTTTGTTTTAATTAAAAGTGATCGTTTCAATTCCACATCCTTAACAAGAGGCGCTAATTCTTCTTCAGTCTTTATTATTTTCTCCTTATCCTCTTTATTTTCTTTCCCAAGAAAAAATATCGGCTTTGGACCGCCATGACAAAACACGCTATCTTCAACAAAATCCTTATTAAATACTCTTATCTCTTTGAAAGCAGAAAGATCTTTGTTGCTGATAGAGGAACTATTACTTAATTTGAATTCAAATTCTGGTGGATTGGTTGGGTCATCATATGGATTAATCTCAAGCTCAAAAGCTCTCAAAACTCTTGAGAATGTTGTTTTTCCAGAACCATTCCATCCATATATAAGATTATATTTAGTAAATGCTGGTAGATCGGCTGCTGGACGAAAATTAACAAATGATGGACATTCCTTTATTACCTTTATGCTCTGAAGAGATCTCATGGTGGTTTATCAAGTTAGATCACTTAACCCACCCCTGCACCACTTCACGGAAACCTCGTGGCTTCTGCTCCAGCGCCTCCCAATCTTCCTGCTTGATGTAAAGCATCTGATATTTGGCATTTTTTTGATTGGCGTTTACGTCTTCACACCACTGCTCTAGGCGCTTAATCTTTTCTATATCGTCCAAGTCCTCACGACCTTTTGTCTCCACAATGTAATATTCTTTAGGCGAAACTTTGATTATAAAGTCTGGGTAATAGTTGGAAATATCTCCTGTAGCATTCTTATAATCAATTCTAAAATTGACCGCAAAATAATTCTTTACATACGACACAATGTCCTCGCATCCTTCTAGGAAGTTGGCAAACTGTAGCTCAAAGTGACTGTCTCCCACAATTTTACTGAACACACTCTTCTTAGGAACGATGTAGCCTTGGTCTTTCACTACGAAAGGACGGCTCTTGCTGACCTTAATGTAGTCTCGTATTTCAGCTTCGCCTTTATCTAATACGGTCAATTCATTTATACTTTTCTTGAATGTTTCTTGTATAGTTCTTGACGCTTCGATTTCAGAGAGATTACGGAGAGAGTTTAGATCCTCAAGTTCAATTGGCTTCTCAAAAAGATAGTTTTGAATAAACTCTTTTACCTTGGCATAGAGGATATCGTAGCCACTTACCAGACGAAGATCTTTCATGACAACTTGGGTAAAATATCCAATAACACTCTGATAGTTTGGAATAAAGTTGCTGTCTAACTCTGTCTTGTGAGTTATATCGCCACTTGTGATATCTCTAAAGACGATCTCTCTTTTTTCTTCTTCGCTAAATTCTTTGATAGAGATTTTCGTGTGTTTAAAATCTTTGACTTCAAGATTGGAAAGATTTTTATATTCTCGGTATATGCGAGGAGTAAGGATAGGGATTTCTATATCTAGATTCTCAATATCCTTTTTCATATTCTCTCTATCAATCTCTACAACTAGAGGTGCTTTAGGACCAGAACCTTCACCCATTTTTCGGTGTTCAAGCTCAACACCCTCACTCTTAATAGATTCCACGAAGTCCATAAAAGCATCTGTCCCAACAACACTGACAAGTTCTGCTAAATCTGGGTCACGATACATGCGGCGAAGTCCACGACCAAGTGTTTGTTCTGGTAGAATATTACTCTTTGAGCTGTAGGCTCGAAGACCAACAATCGTAGTCACGTTTCTTACATCCCAACCTTCTTTGAGCATCAGTACGGATACGATTACCTTATATGGGCTGTCGAGGCGATCAATGGTATTGGCATCATGTCGAAGTTTCTTTAATTCTTCTTCTTTTTTACCACTTACGCTCTCTGAGATTTCTCCATTGTCTTTGGTATGGATAACTAGGACCGCACCTCTCAAATCTGAGTATGTATTCTCTAAATATTCAGCAACATCATCACAGTTTATAGTATCGTCTGTCATAACGAACAAAACAGATTTTTTATTGAGTTTTATATGCTCATCATAGACTTTTTTCCACTCCAAATAACCTAAGTGAATGTAGTCTTTATATTTCTCTGTAAAGTTAGAGCTCGTATGCTCCTGCAATTTGGCACGACTGGCTGGGTCTGGTAATACAGGATGTTTGACCACATTTTGATGAATAGCTTCGACAAGTGGGTAATCACTCACTGTTTGGACGAATATAGAGCCATTTGTATGCTTCGGGGTAGCTGTAACGTCAATCTGTAGTGAAAGTTGGCTGCCTTTCATCTTGAGGCGATTATGCATATCTTCAATAGCTTTGAACCATGCCAAACGAGGATCGTGAATATGATGCGCTTCGTCATTTAATACTACGAGCTCATCTACATTGCGGACAATGTCTCCAAGATCTAATTTGGAATCGTTTGTTGCTCCTGTGGGTTTTGTGCCAAGAAAATAATCAGTAGTATCTGCATCTTCAAAACTAGATGCTTCGGTAGCTCCTTCGTAAACACGATGAATATTTGTAAGAAAAATATTTCCTGTTTTTCTGATCGTTCCTATTTCGTCTTGGATATGAAGTGTCAGCTGAAAATCATCCCTCCAATTTTGTCCCATATATCCATTGTCAGGGAGAATAGGATCTTCAAAGAATATTTTAAGACTATCAAAGTCTGTGCGGATACGATCAAGCACAATGATGTTCGGAGTAACTACAAGGAAATTACGAGCCAATTGAGAATCACTTTCATATGTTTTGTGGAAGTAGCTCCATGCCAGAATAAGACTTAAAACTTTAGTCTTTCCAGCGCCTGTTGCCATTTTAATAATGTATCTGGTCCAAGTCTCATCAAACATAGCAGGAGATACAGCCCCAGAGACATCGAAACGAATGAGCTCATACTTATCTCTAGCTTTTATTACTTCGTAAAGCCAAATGATTGTCTCTACTGCTTCACGCTGTGCAAAATAATACTTAAAAAGAATTGTCTCTCCTGTAGCTGCTGTTATTGGGTGATCGGTTAAGAACCACCATTTCAGCAGCGCTTTACTTGTCTCACTTGCTCCTTCATAACCAGATAAACGCCAATCTCTTACTTTCTTGCGAATCTCTACAACTAAAGGCGGCAATAGTTCACCCATTTTCTTATCTCTAAGACTTTCGTCAGCCGGAAACCACCTAATAGCTGGGTCTAGTATTTCGTATGGTGATTTGGGGAATTTAGGGTGAAGAGCCATGGTATTTATTAAACGGTAATATCAATAATTTTCATCGTATCATTGCCGAAAATATCCACGACCTTGATTGCGATTTTTCTTTTACCCGGGACAACTTCCATAGGTGGTGTAGTGAGTATTAAATCTCGTTTCTTTTTAGTACGAAAATCCTGCCATTCATTTTCAAATACATAATCTCCAGTCCAGACTTCTTCTACCTTTCCTTCCTCATTTGTCTTTTGGATAATCTCTTTCTTGCTTTCAAAGTTGAAGTCTACAGCCCAATAGTCAATCCAATCTGTCCATTTCTTAGTTAGGACCTCTCGTGATAAGACGTTTTCTTTGTCTTTAGTAATCTTAATGATCTGTCCGTTGTCGATAATGAGTTTCTTTCCCCCGGCTTTTAGATTTTCTTCGACCTCTTTCAGAGAATCTTGGTTATAAAATACGGAGAAATCTGTAAGCTCTATAGCCACTGACCCTTTCTTCACTATAGGTTTTACTTCGATATATGAGACATCATGAAAAACTATTTGATTCTTCTCTATAGCTCTTTTATCGAAAACATCTCGTGGAATATACTTAAGTCCAAGATCAATACCTTTACTCTGTGCTTCCTCTTGAATATTAGGGAATAGACCCATTTCAAACTCGAAGCCTAGAACATCAATCTTGGTGATCTGCTTTTCAACTGCTTCTTTAATAACTGCATCAACGAATAACCTTGATACAGGAAGATTAATTGGGCCAATAGCTATAAGCCTAGAATTTTTCTTTCCATGGAATGTCTTAAACCCATCAAACGCTTCTGCTTTATATGCAGATAGAATTAAAGCTACAAAATCTCTTTCTTTTTGAGCTATCTGTTGCGCCTTTTCCTCTTCTCGTAGATTAGGATTGATACCTACATAGTGTTGTCTCTCATATTTACCGAGGTTAAGTATTTCAAAAGCACGATAATTCTTATTTTCTTCTTTTAATTGTCTCTGTACTCCGATCATACGCTTACGAGTGGTATGTATAGAGAATTTACCGAGATCGCTACCAATCCATTTTCGTCCAAGTTTTTCAGATACTGCAAGTGTAGTACCAGATCCAATAAAAAAATCTGCTACAATATCACCTTCGTTTGAGGAAGCATTAATTATTCTTTCAATAAGAGCTTCGGGTTTTTGTGTTGGATAATCCTGACTTTGTGATCCTAATTGACCGGTAATGTCATCCCAAATTGTATTAATTGGATTTCCAGGTTGTTCATCCAGATACCTTTTTTTATAAACTTTATTTCCCATAAATATGAGTAGGCCACCCTCATCATATTTTTTCATCGTTTCAATTGGACATCTCCAACCATTTGGTGGAGGAATAGCAGTTTTATAGTTGTAGAAATAACCCCTACTCCCCTTAGGTTTTGTAAAATGATCAAGCCTATATACTCTACCGTCAGGATCTTTTTTATTATAAAAATCGTTTATATATTCCTCTGAGTATTCTTGGTATTGCCTATTATTAGTTCTATTTTCATTTTTTTGATAATGCAAAATTCTATCATCTACCATTCCGAGTCTATTACCGTCATTATGCGAATCACTCCTTTTCCACGTTATTTCATTAATATAATTCTTTTTGCCAAATATCTCATCGAGTATTAATCGCATATAACTGTTCACTCTCCAATCACAGTGCACATAAATACTTCCGTCTTCAGCAAGCAAATCCCGCATTAAACAAAGTCGTTCATAGATCATTGCAATAAAACTATCAGCGCCTTTGCCCCACGTATCTCGATAAGCCAATTCCTCAAGTACATTTGGTCTTTTGGTAAATTCTTCATCACCAATCTCTATATTCATAGAAAAATCAGCGCCTACATCAAATGGAGGGTCTATATAGATAAGTTTTATGCCTCCTTGCTTCTCGATCTCTTGACGCATTGGACCATTCTTCAAACTAGAGAGAATTAGTTTGTTATCTCCCCAGATTAGCTTATTCGTCCAATCTGTAATCTGTCTTCCTCTGTCATCAAAAAGGCTTGTTTGCAGTTTTGTTTCTTTATCGCTTCTAGGTTCATCAACTTGTTCAATGATTTGGAAAGGAAGGACTGTATTAGTTACTTCATCAGTTTTGCCATTCCATACAAGCTCTACTTCCTGTTTGTCTTCAAATAGGAGAAACCGATATTTGTCCGGCAAGGGCTTCCCGGATTCAATATATTTGAGAATATCCCGTTTTTCATTATCTTGAAGCGCCATATCATTTAATAATTTATTTCATATTAAGAAACCCCATTATTCCACAAATTAGGCCATTTTTCCAGTGTTTTTGCTTAAGCTCTAGCTTATGGACAATGTAGCCAAATAAGCGTAGATTCTGACTATTATTGGTAGATTTAAGAATAAGATTATGAAAAAAGCAAAAGTGGTCAAAATAAAGACAAAAGGAAAGAAAAAGGCAACATCTGGCAATCCTGTATGGACAGATGAATGTAGCCTTGTAGAAGTAGAAAAGAATAAGTGCACTATAAACTTTCCTGATGCGGAATATGTAAAAGATGCCTTTGATGAAGATTTAGGTTTAATTGCTGTATTAATAAGAGAAGGAATTTATTTTGGTAAAGTATACAGAAAAAATTCAGGATTTACTTACGAAAATGGTCAGAGGGGTACAGAAATTGTCTACGAATTTAAAAAGAATCAGGCAAAGAAAATAAAGGAGGTTGAGAAGGCATATTTTACTGGCAGAATTAAAATTGAAGCAGTCGAGATGTCCAGACTTCTAATAATAGCTGTAATAAACTACTTTGACCCAAAAGGTTGGAAACCAAAATTTCTTTCTAAAGCGCAAATAGAGGCGAAAAGATAAAATATTTAGGCGATATTTACTCCTTCACTAGCACCTTCCTAGGCTCTTCCATATCGCCATCTTCAACAACATTGTCATCTTCTAGTATATCAATAAGTCTAGCAGATCGAGCATAGCCTATAGCAAATTTTCTTTGGAGCATATCGACAGATACACTACCCAGCTCTATCGTTGCTTGTTTTGCTTTTGCATATAAATCATCCTCGTCTTCTGGATTAAAATTTGGGAAATGATCTTCTGATTTTATTAATACTTTGCGAGGCGTTGCTCCTTCCCCAGGACCTATCACTTTCTCTATTTCCAGTTTATCCATAAGTTCAGCTGCTTTGGCATAACCAATACGCATTTTTCTTTGTAGGAAAGAGGTGGAAGCTTTACCTGCTCTAATTACAGTATCCTTAGCTTCGTCATATATCTCCTCCCATGCCCCTCCATTAACTTTTAGTCTACTGCCAACATGTTCGCTTATCTCTTTCAACTCCAACATTATGTCTGTATATTGCGAATTCTGCCTATCACTCAAGGTTTTGATAGTTTCTGTAAGTTCCTCTACCTTTAATTTAAGCTCATCTGGGTTCATGGGACCATTATAGCAAAAATCTACATATCAATCATAATAGTTTTCTCTCTATAAGTATTTCCACTCACTAAAAATACTTTCGATTTCGAAACTTTGAAATATTCTGCTACAAGTTCTAGTACTCTCGTGTTCGCCTTACCCTTCTCCGGTGGTTCACTCACTCTAATTTTGAAACACCCAGGCAGAACCTCTTCAATCTTTTCAGTCTTTGCCCCGGCAATAACTTTCACTTTTATAATTTTATCAGCCAATTATTAATTTAGGATTTTAACTTCTTTTTCTTTCTTATCGGATTCATCATTTTGTTTTTAACCACACCTTCCATTCTGGGTGGAGTAGTGAGATGGAGATTTCTCTTGAACTCGTCTTTTGAAAGTTTTGTTTTGCCTTTTTTCATAAATAAAAAATTGATGTCAACTATGACTTGAAATTAGGTTCCACAGAAAGCAAAATGTTACTGCTTTTTGATTTGTTTCCAGAGCCAGATGCCAGCAAGAACTAGGTCTATCATTACCACTAACCAAGTGATAACACATAAACCATTGTATGCTCCTCCGTTCATCATGCCTCCGTAATTATATCCGTACATCATATATTTAAATAATAGCACAATTACTCTGTCGTTACTCCGTCAAAATGTTCAGTATCGGCTTCTGCTTCAGTTTTTGTTTTGTGGACTACTTGATCTCGATGATGAGGTGGCATGTAAAGAGTGTAGAGCTTCATTGAGTCAGCCCCGGTATTAATGACATTATGTTTGGTGCCGGCAGGAACAATAATCACATTACCGTCACCAATATCGTGCGAGATGTCAGAAAGAATTGTTTTCCCCACGCCTTTCTCCACTCTTAGGAATTGATCGACATCATGCACCTCTTCGCCGATTTCTTCTCCTGGTAAGAGTGACATGAGGACAAGCTGGCTATTTTTATCGGTATAAAGGACCTTTCTGAAGTTATCATTCTCCAGAGAGAGTTTTTCTATGTTTGCGGTATAACCTTTCATATATTTATCCGAATAATCTGCGTAACTTTGGATACTTTGAACAGAGCGGGAGATTAGAACACCAATTTTCGAGTCCCCAGATACGGCCTGCGCTTATGGAAGAAAGAACCAATAAAGCAGCTGCATAAATGATATGGTCGTCTACAATCAGAGAATGGGCATCTGGATGCAAGATGCCTAGAGGAAGCCAGTATAGGATCATAAGTAGAGCTCCTAATTTACCAGAAAGACGAACACTAATTCCTAAAATAAGAGAGACGCCGAGAAGTGTAAGTCCCCACTCGTTTACAAAGTTAACTATGGGTAGAATGTTGGGACTGGCAAGATAGTGATAGAAGCCGACAAATGTTTTGGCTCCGGCTAGATATCCGGCTGCTGAGAAATTAGGATCTATCACATGACTCCAGCCAGCGTATAGAAACATCCAACCCATTGTTATTCGAAGCAGGATCACCGATACTTTTTGAGATTTTGGCATAGAGTTTTTATTATTTCCTAGAAAGACGATCTTTGATTTTTTCAACCAAGTCGCCGATCTTTAGATCAGCTTTTACTAAATAGTAAGCTGGTTCATTATCTGCAATAGCTTGGTTAATTTTCTCGTCGTCCGGACTAAGATTCGTCAAGAGTATAATCGGGACATTCTTACCCCATTCGTTTGTCTCCCTCAATTTTTTCATCATTGTTATACCATCCATGTCAGGCATTTTGATGTCTAGTAAAATTAGGTCAGGGTGTTCTCGCAAAGCAATCGCCAACCCACTTGCGCCATTTTGCGCATCAAGAACTCTAAAACCTTCAAGGTTAAGTTTGTCGTGAAGCACATTTCGAAGTGAGGCATCATCTTCGATTTCTTCAATTACAAGCACTTTTTTGTCTTGCCCCAAGTTTATTGAGAAGTTATCTTCTGATTCATTTATCATAATAATTATTGTATCATATTAGTTATAATCTATTTCTTTTTCACCCCATCCAAAGGAAGTGTCACATAAAAACTCGTGCCTTTATTTTCTTCTGATTCAAACCATATTTTTCCTCCAGAATTTTCAACAATTGACTTGACAATGTATAGACCTAAACCCGTTCCATCGGTATCTTTGTCTCTGACATTATCAGCTCGAAAAAGCTTAGTGAATATTTGACTTTGCTGACTTTTAGGTATGCCATAGCCCGTGTCCGTTATTTGTATGCAAATTCCTTTATCATTAAGGGAAATAGAAAACTCAATTTTCCCGCCTTCCGGTGTATACTCCAGAGCATTAGTTAAGAGATTTTGGAAAACCATGCGAAGAAGCTTTGGATCAGCCAAGAATGTGGGGACATCTTTACTAAAATTCTCCATAAAATTAAGTTTTTTCTGTTCAATTTTTAGTTTCAATTCATCTAAGACACCCCTAGCAAGCGCAACTATATCAGTTTGTTCTGGTTCGATCTTAAGTGTTCCGAGTTCAATCCGAGAAACATCCAAAAGAGTATTGACCAGATCAATCATCCGTTGGTTGCCCTTATAGACTTCTTCAAGATATTTCTTTTGGTCGGGCATAACATTGCCAACATCACCCTTTAAAATCATTTCGGTGTACCAGCTAATGGTGGTCAAGGGCGTCCGAAGTTGGTGGCTGGCCAGCGAGACGAATTCCGTTTTGGCTTTATCAATATCTTTTTCTTTGGTGATATCACGAAAAACTTCAACAGCGCCGATTATCTTTTGGTTAAGAATAATAGGGGTTGTTACCATTGCAACAGGGAATTTAGTTTTATCTTTGCGTACATACTGGTAGCTCGAACCCGTAGTAGTAGTAGTAGTAGTAGTACCGACAAGCGCAAGATAGATTAGCCGTTTCTCGTATGGTATCACATTCCCTTTTTCATCTTCAATTATAACTGAATCGTAGAACACTCTACCTATCATATCTTCAGCATGTAAACCGAGCGCCTTTTTGGCCGATTGATTTATAAGTATTATTTTCCCTTCGGTGTCAATCGCAATAACGCCATCTCCAATACTTGCAAGAAGCGCTCCTTCTTTCGCTTTTACTATTTCAACTTTGTCTTTTTCAACACCCAAATCGTCAAGAACATTTCTGGCGGCTATTTTGGCGTCTTCCAAATTTTTCTCTATTTGTTTTCGATCGGTGATATTTTGAAATAAAGCTACAAATGAATTTTTTTGAGGGCTAAAAACGGAAATTAAAAACCATCTTGAGAGAGGTGCGACATACGTCTCAAATCTTTCCGGTTTCCCAGTCAAAGAGACTCGGCCGTAAATCTCAAACAATTCCGGATTAGAAGCACCAATGCTCGGAATGAGTTTTGAGACTTTCTTCCCCTCGGCGTTTTTCAATCCCGTCAGCTTTTCAAAATTTTTGTTAACCTTGATGTAAATCCAATCAACTGGGTTTTTCTGCACATCAAAAACCATTTGACAGTAAGCCAAACCGTCAGTCATGTTTTCAAATATTGACTTATAAAAAATCTCGGGAGGTTGAGATGTCATTTTTATCGGGTGTTTTTGTGATTGCCATTGTGATTTTTCCCGTTTCCATTCTTACTGTCACCGTTTTTAACCTGTTTTTTCAAGTTCACGATCTCTTTTTTAAGTTCAACCATTTTTAATTCTCTGTTCACCATGGTTTTGTTAGATTCTTCTAATTCTTTAATCCTGCCTGCCAGCTCTTTTGTCCCTTCGGCCAATTTAACCTCGAGTCCTTTATTATATTCGGCCAATTTTTTCTCAAGATTCTTTCTCTCTGTAATATCTTCCAAGGCTAATATTATCAATTGTACCGAATCTATCTGTCTGGCATTGAGCATTATTGTTTTCTTGCCGATTGTTTCAAAATCATGCGTGACCTCATAATCTTTCACAACTTTTTTCTTTGGCAAAATTTCCTCTAGTAATTTCTTCAGCTCAGGAATATTCCACTGGCCATTTCCTAAGTTATAAAGAAGAATATTTTCCGTTTGCCTTGGTGTAACTTGAAAATTTTTGTAAAAAACCTCGTTCACCGAAATTACCCGAAGATCGGCATCAAGAATTAAGAAAGATTCTCTGGCAACCTCTGCCAGAGTTTCCATATAATGCAGAGCAAGCTTTTTTGATTCTTCTAGCTCATCTTGTTTAACTTTTTTGTTTTCCATTTTTTTATTGCTTTACTTATTAATAATTTATTTGTTTTGTATTTCTAATATCTTTTCGATTTTCTCCACTACATCATGGAGCTTCCAATCTGACTTGATTAAATAATGTATTGGTTTATGTGTCACCATATCTTCTACTAACTGTTCTTTAGTCGCACTTAGGTTCGTCAAGATGATGACCGGAACTTTTTCTCCCCATACATCTTCACGAATCTTTTTAAGAGCCGTCATGCCATCCATCTCCGGCATAATAAGGTCAAGTAATATAAGGTCTGGATGTTTTCCGATCGCAACCTCGACCCCTTCTTTGCCATTTCTCGCTTCAAGGGGGATAAGGTTTTTCAGACGAAGAATATCCACAACAGCGTCACGCAGGCTTTTTTCGTCTTCTACCACTAGTATTGTTTTTTGTGTTTCCATAATGTTTTATTTAGATTAATAAATTATTCTCTTCTTAAAGAAAAACTAACTTTTTTACCAAGTATTTTCTCGTACTTGGACACCAAGACCGCAATGACTTTCGCCGGAGATTCCGTTATGGCAAGCACCCTGCCATTTTTTTTATCGATTTGGAGTCCTGAAATGTTTGATGCGATAAAGAGAGCATCATCACCCACACGCTGACGCATTTGCATAATAGTGTCGCTTAAGATTTCGTAGAAAGTGCGTTCATTATGAGGAATATTTGAATAATCAAATGGAGCAAATCTCGATTTGCGGCGTTTAATTAAGACACGACCGAGCAAAAGCGCAAAGAAGCTTATAATTAAAGTGATGCCTCCGTAAAGAAAGAAGTCGCTTTGAAAAAGACCTAGGATTTTTCGCTCTACTTTGAAAGGAAACTGGGTAATAGCAGGAGCCAATTGACCTCCATAAATGATCGAGGTTTTAGCGGTATAAGTTCCTGAAACTGTCCCGAGAGGAATTTGTATTGACTTTATAAAATTTGCCGTAGTTTCTACAGCTACAGTCTCGCTAATTGAATATATTTCCTTTCCCGTACTTGAAAAAATCGAATACTCAATGAGAACATCTACACGTTTACCCCCGCCAAAGTTTGATAATCTAACCGAGATGGGTAAAATTTCTCCGGGTGCCACCCTAACTTGGACTGGTTCTGAAATAACATCGAATAGCGGCGGATTTTCGATAAAAATTTGATCACTATCATCCGTTACTTCAATTTCAGAGAATGCTCCTGTAGAAGAGGTGGTATTTTCTAGTTCATTGAGCACAACAACAGAAGGAATAAATGGAATAACCGGACCTAATGCATTTGTCCTCCCGCTAGCACTACTACCCTGTGATGTGCCAAGAGAAGCGATTGAAGAGGTAGTGTTCTGCCTCCAATCAGTCTCTACATCACAAAAGTTTGGGCAATCAAATGTGATCGTACCGACCAATTCGCCCGTGGCAGTGCCAGAAAACTTGCCTGTAGATGGGTCAATAGAAACATTATCGAAATCAATCCAACCAAGTTGTTCTCCCCATGCTGAGCCGGCAAGGTTACCGGAGCCGTCGTTCGTTACTCCGCCCTGTGTTGGATTGAAATTTATCCATCCTTTATTTTCTGACCATGCATATCCAGAAAGGATATCGTCTTCCACAGTCACATCTTCAAAATTAATATACCCGACATTGTCACTCCATGCGTATTTATGGGAACTTAAAACCGTACCGGCTTCAACATAAGAGAAAGGCAAGAATAGACCGAAGATAAATATAAAAATTATAAATTTAAATTTTAACATAAGATTATTGTGGGGTATCCAAAGAAGTTGTAGCCTCTGGTAAAGGTTCAGGTATTGGATCGATCGTGACCACCGGTGTACTTGATCCAATTGGTTCAGGATTACTAATATCAGTTCCGTTATTATTTGACGATGATATAGTTATGGGAGTCATATTGGCATTTTGCAAAAGTGAATTCATTTCGTCACCATTCAGACAAACTTCATTTCCATCAGATTTTTTAATACATAGCTCATCAGTATGTACTTTCTTTGAAAATATTTCATCGAAGTATCCTCGGATTATAGACAATGTATTTTCTATAAATCCCTTTTTTTCTGGTAAATAGAAGTTCTTAACGAAGGCCAAAATTATACCGACACTTTCTTGGTTGTAAGCTGAGAGAGATTGGCCGATTACCGGACCAGTACCGGAAGCTTTCATGGCAATACCAGGTAAAGAAGAAGGTGTCAGATAATCACCTGGTAGAATATTGCCATTCTCTGTCGTCACTTTTACAGGAACTCTTCCGGATAATGCTACAGCCACAGCTTTTACTCCTTCCTTGTCTACACCTCCAATTATTGTTCCAGGTCTTGTAGAAACAATGCCTATGACATTTTGATCATAAGCCTCAATGCTCTTTTTTATTCCCGCCTTAAGACTTGAGTCAATCGAGACAACATCTCCCGCTTCCAAACCCTCATCATTAGTAGTATATATTTCTGCTAAGTCAGCACCGGTATCTACCACGATAGCGCTCATATCCCACGCAGAAACATCGGTATCACCCGCTGAAGCAGAGATGCAAAGTGCGTACGCTTGAACAGAAACACCGGGATCAACTGCAATATAGTTGAGCTGTAAATTGGAAAACCTATTCCCCGCACTTGCAGTATTGGCATATAGGGTACTCTGTAAAATAGTACCGGTGCAATTGGTCTCACGGATTGCAAGAGAGACAGGTTGATCAGTGCCGTTACTTGAAGTAAAAGTGACTCCTGCTCGCACAACAACATCTCCCGTAACAGTAGAGGGTGTAATGGAGATGGTGGTGAGAGTTGTAGTACTATTAGTAATATTCGTGAAAGTGTCGTTGAGCTTAAATGAAGTGACGTATTGCAAATCAGATCCTGCACCCCCAATACAAACACCGTTTTTTGCAAAACAACCACCTGTAATATTAATTCCATTGGCAAATGTTGAAGTCGCAGTGGTAGAAGTAGCATTAATATAGCCAAACAATCCGATTAATGTTGTTGTCGCTACCCCACAATTAGGAGAGATTGGAGCACAATCTGGTTCCAGAGTCTCACCCGGCTGGTAAATTGTGGCGCTGGCTATTTGCGGATAATAGACGAGACTAATAAAAAGAAAGCATAGGATCTTTTTTATAGTTTGTTTTTGAGATAATAAATAGCCCATATCTTTTGACAATATGGGCTTCTAGAGCCTCTCTGTTTAAAACACATTAAATTTTCTTGGGAAGTATATGTTCCGCTGAGTGAAAATCCTCTTTAAGCACTGTGAGATCTTCTATTGTTTGAATTTTCCCACACCTCTTGCACTTTATTTGAATTTCACCATCAAAAATAGCCCCCTTGCAAAGGAGTTTGCCGCAGGAACAATGATAATCATGTGACTCCTTCATAAGAATCGAGAGTCCAACAAAATAAGGCGGACTTCCAGAGTCTCATTTGAGTCTATATTGGGCTATCAATAGATATTATACGACAAATAAGAAAATTTGCATACATAAGCTTCTGTGGACAATGACTATATACTGATGGGAGAGTATGGAGCCTCAAGGACTTCAAACTACATCCCACCAGTATACAGGCATCATCTACCCGAATAAAAACCAGCGAAGTATCCCACACTACATGTATAGTGTTGGTAACACAAGTAGGTGTAAATTTGCCAGATATTAAAAATAGTGTTAAAATTTCTTATGGAAATTCGGCTATGAATGACCAGTCAGTAACCCCTTTCGCAACTTTTATTCAACCTTAAACTCGAACATCATTCCATCCTCCAAATGCTCGGCGATATGACAATGGGCCATCCAAGTTCCTAGGTTTGTTGGATTCAATAGAATCTCAATAGTTTGCCCTGCTGGGACAAGGACTGTATCTTTCCATACTAAATCTGTCTGCCTAACACCGTTTACTGAAAGAACTAAGAATTGTTGCCCATGGAAATGGATTGGATGTTGCATCGGATGCATTGATTTTGGATCGTTAAATATTTCAATCTTTACAGGTTCTCCTTTTTTGAAGGTCCAGTTAATATCTTTATTCACTTTTCCAGTACCCCGATCTGTAATCTTCCATTTCACATTATCCATGTTAGACATAGAGCCCATCATATTATTTGTGTCTTCCCATTCGATACCATCGGAGCTGCCACCCATCATCATTCCTCCACCCATCATAGTGCCGTCTGACATCATATGGCCGCCACCCATCTGCATTTGCATTGGAGCTCCACTCATCTCTATGGAAAGAGCTATTCGCTTATCTACTGCCTTGTTAAAATATGAACGAAGAGGATTAATGCTTTGTGTGGTTGCAGTATGCTTTTTAAGCATTCCAAATTCTCCTGCGTAGGAAACACTAACAGGATCACTAGATACATTTATTGAACCTAGTGTGTAAGTTTGGTCTGGTGTTTTATTCTGAATTACAAAGGTACCACTTTTATCAAATAGCACCTCTACAATAGATCTTTCTGACGGACCAATTATCACTGAATCTTTCCATTGATCTTTTTCGTACGATCCACCATCAGCTCCGACTAACTTAAGTTTGGTGCCAGCAATAGCAAAATTGAAAGGTCTGGCATTGGCGGAATTTGTAATGTAAAAACGATCAACTTCTCCCTTCTTAACAGAAAGTGAATAGTTAGTCTCACCATTTACTAGCATCACATTTCCATAGCGACCCATGAGTGTGTGGTCAGCAGTTTGTTTGCTTAAATTTATTTTGTCGTTTTGGATAAGAATGTCGTCTAGGAAAAGTGGAATTTCCTGATTAACGGGAGACCAATAATTCTTGTTCGTCGGAACTACCAAAAAGTTTCCATAAAGACCAAGCTCTTGTTCGTAATCTTCTCGAACGTGAGGATGATACCAATACATACCCGCATCAGGGAATTTTAACTGATAAGTAAATGTTTCCCCGGGCTTTATTTCTTTTTGGGTTGTTTGTGAGCCATCAAAAGCGTTATCCATACGAATACCATGCGAATGAAGCAAGGTATTCATATCGGTATTATTTTTGAAGTTGATCATTACTTCTGATCCTTGGGCGACTTTAATAACTGGTCCAGGAATTGAGCCGTTGTAAGCGAGCATTTTATATTTCACTCCATTAATTTCTTTTTCAACATAGCTCGCTGTGAGGTCATAAGTATCGCCGTTTTTAAGTTCAACCACTTTAGATTCTTTTGCTAAAGATGTGCTAGAAATACTAGTTGAGAAAGATTTGTTTGAGTGAACACTAAAATACCACCAACCTCCAAGTATAACGACTACAATTATGACTAGAATGTATATTATCTTATTCATAGTAATTATTTAATTTTGTTTTCATCTTTCGGGAAATCAGCACGGAATGATATTACTCCTAATGCCAGAAAAAGTAATGCTTCTATCCAGTTATGTTTTTGAAAAGCCTCAATGAGCGCTATTCCAAAGAAGATTATAAATACTGCAAAATTTGTGAATTTAAAATTTTTCATGATTATTTTTTATACTGCTACTAAGTCTCTTTCAACTCGCTTCAACAACACAGCGTTAGTTGCCACAATAATCGAGGATACACTCATAAGAAGTGCTGCAAATTCTGGACGAAGCATAATACCAAAATTGGGGTAGAGAATGCCGCCGGCAACTGGTATGGCAAGGACATTGTAGATTGAAGCCCAAAAGAGATTCTGCTTCATTTTGCGAACCGTTGCCTTGCTCAAGGTGATTGCTCGAAGGATATCTAAAGGATCAGATTTCATAAGAACCACCTTTGCTGTTTCTATGGCAACATCAGTACCTGCCCCAATAGCAATGCCCACATCAGCTTGGGCAAGAGCTGGCGCATCATTAACACCGTCGCCAACCATTGCTGTAAATTTTCCTTCTTCTTGAAGTTTCTTAACATAACTCGCTTTGTCCGCAGGCATCACTTCTGAAAATACTCTTTCTATTCCAATCTGACTAGCAACTTTTTCTGCAGTCAATTTATTGTCTCCAGTAATCATGGCGATTTCTATCTCTAAAGTCTTCAGACGCTCTACCGCTTTTATAGCATTAGGTTTTATCGGATCTTCTGCTCCAATAACAGCTTTGATAGCTCCCTCTACCGCAAGTATCATAATAGTTTCTCCTCTTTCTAAAAACTCATTTATTTTTTGTTCTAATTCACCGAGAGCAACACCGCTATCTTTCATGAGTTTGACTGTGCCAATGAGAACATTTTTACCATCTACTATTGCTCTCACTCCAAGGCCTGAAAGATTTTCAAACTTATCAACTGAGTTTGATAATGCAAGACCTCTATTTTTAAGTTCATCAAGGACCGCACTAGCTAGAGGATGAGATGACTTGGCTTCAGCTGAACCTACTATACGAAGTGCTTCATCAGCGTCATATCCATTAACCGTAGCTACATTAGTTATTTTTGGCTTTCCTTCAGTGAGAGTTCCTGTTTTATCTAATACAATTGCTTGAATTTTTGATACTTGTTCAAGGGTTGGCGCATCTTTTATAAGAATATTATGTTTAGCTCCGAGCCCAGTACCGACAGCTACAGCAGTCGGAGTGGCAAGCCCAAGGGCGTCAGGACAAGCAATCACGACTGTTGCGATGGCAAAAGAAAGAGCGACCATGAGAGTTGAGCCTGCTACAAAGTACCAAATACCAAAGACAAGAAGTCCCGATCCGATTGCCCCAATAACTAAGTACTTTGCAAATTTATCTGCGATTCTTTGTCCGGGAGCTTTTGAATTCTGTGCTTCTTCAACCATCTTCACGATTCTAGCAAGAGCAGTATCCTTACCGATTTTTGTTGCCTTAAATCTAACCGAACCAGCAGTATTAATTGATCCTCCTATTACTTGATCTCCGACTTTTTTAGCGGTAGGGATTGATTCTCCAGTGACTAGGGATTCATCAATAGAAGTTTCGCCGAGAGTAATTTCTCCATCAACAGGAACTTTATCTCCCGGTTTAAGAATGATTATGTCGCCAAGTTGTATATCGGAAGTGGAAACCATTATTTCCTTGCCATCCTTAAAAATCCTAGCTTGAGGTGGCACAAGATTAAAAAGGGCTTGGAGAGCATCTGTTGTGCCTCGCCTCGATTTCATTTCCATCCAGTGGCCGAATAGTACGAAAGTAATGAGCATTGCAGCCGCTTCATAATATGAATCTGCACTTCCGATCAAAGTTAGCAAAACACTGAAGCCATAGGCCGCCGTAATGCCAACAGCAATGAGTACGGCCATATTAAGAGTCTTGTTTTTCAGAGCGACAAAAGTTGAATATAGAAAAATCCAGCCTGAATAGAAAAACACTGGTGTCGTTAAAATGAAAAGAAGCCGTGGAAGTGGTATGGGAGATGGAAGATTGAGCTTAAGAAATTCAGTTCCCAAGGGCGAATATAGAATAATCGGAATTGTTAGGATAAGAGAAAAGAAAAACTTGTTCCGGATATCTATTTCCATTAGGTGGGCCATCTCTCGGCCAGCAAGACCCGTGTGGTCCATACCCATCGTCATAGACATACTCATTTTGAATTTCTGCCAAAAACTCATTTTGGAAGAGCTCGGCATTACATGTCCAGAATGAACACTGTGATCATGGTGGTTGTGATTCATATATTTTTACTTTGGATCTTGATTAGAATCATGATTATGGTGACGGCCATGACCGTGATGCATAAAAAGGTGCATTGAAAAGCAGCCAAGGAGAAATGCGAATGGCAGATATGGAACAAGATGTTGCCCATGATCAATCACAAGATATAAACCGACAATTATTAGGAGGGTAATCAGTATAGAACGAATAGTTTTATGATTCATATTATTTTTTCTTCTGCGCTAGCTTATAAATTTTAAGAATTTCGTCTGTTGCTATCTTCTCTTTTCCTGTTTTCATTTGATGCAACACGTGAGTTTCTAAGTGATTCTGTAATATTAAATTTTCAACACCGGATAACGCTTCTTTAATGGCTCCCGCTTGGGTAATAATATCAATACAATATTTTTCTTCCTCTACCATCCGAGTTAAACCTCTAGTTTGACCTTGGATGATGTTAAGCCTTCTTATTACCTTCTTTTTAATTTGAGCTTTCATGCCTAAAGAATACCCCCATAGGGTATGCTTGTAAAGTTTTATCTTACTGACTTTACTCCAAATTTTCTTTAATTTTAATTCTCACCGCTTCCAGTAGTGCAGGAGAAGTCACAAAGTTTTTGTCAGTCTGATAATTATGTCCATACCTCTCATCTACAAAAGTCACTCCGGCAAATTCTCTAGGAGAAGCGTATCTTGGGACAACATGACCGTGTAGGTGCATAGTCTCATTTCCTAAAAAGGCATAATTAAACCAATCGACTTGAAATGACTTTTTCAGGGCTCTTTTTAACTTTTCTAATATCATAAACAGCTCCTCTTGTTCTCCCTTTCTAGCATCAGCTAGGTCCAGAATATTTTCTCTCTTACACCAAATAATGCACCTACCGAGGTAGCCTTGATTAGTATGTACTTGAACTGACCAATAGTTGTAGTCCCTGATTAAATATCTTGAATAATCTTCCATGAGGCCAGTGTAATGAAGATTTAAGAAAAATGAAAGTCCTATATCAATCTAAAGTAATGATCCAATTATCTCCATTTCCCTTTCTAAAACCATAGTCTACTCCCCTTCTAAGAGGCGGTGGGAGCGGTATTGTTAGTTCAAACGGAATGGCTTTATTACCCTCATGTTGTATTGCATTCGCCCTATTCCTATGGATAGTGACATGTTATTAGAGTATAGAGAATATGTAGAAGAGTCAAAAATAGATGCAAACGCCCCGTGTCACACTCGACACGGGGCAGGCCACTTCCAGCATTAGCAGCCGATAGACCCGACCGAAACTGGCGATATCTTCTGTTCGAGCAAGAGTGCTTGAAGCTCGGCGAAGAGATCTTTTCGATCGCTTTCTTGCAGGAAAAGCTCGACACTGAACCTTCCGCCATTGTCCAGTTGTGCGTGGATGTCAGTATTTTCGGGAAAGGCTTCCTTCACCTTCCCAATAAACGAAGCGGGGTATTCGAACCTTCGATACATGGTGGTGTACTCCTTTTAATACTCTACAACAGAATAAAAAGGAAAGCTAATGCGAAAACTTACAAATTAGTTGTTTTTTGTTTTCTTAGTGGAATTTTTGATTGCTTTTTCGATATCGTCGCTTGAAAAGGTTTTATCTGAAAATAAACCTTTATATATGAGGTCGCCCTTTGCACAAAAGTTGTCGGAAATTTCGCCGGTGAAGTTGGTGTGCATTATTTTTCGGACGAATTCTATTTTATCTCGCCCTTCGATCTTGGCATCCTTCGCAATACCCATAGCGAAACAAAGTTTTTGATAAGCCGCCTCTTTGATCATGTCACCCAACGCTATACCACCTGATTTTATAAAGTCTCCTATTCTGCCTTCTGTAGTTATATCGGCAAAGCCATTATCGCTGTGTGAAATGAAAGCGATTGGTTTATTGTAAGAATTGACTGCTGTCGCGATGTAATATTTGAACTGTGTCGGCATATTGCCTCCATCGTAGCCGCCGATAAGAATAGCGCTAGCATTTGGATCTTCGACGACACTTTCAAATTGCTTCACATTTATGCCGTTGATACATTCGAAATAAGCTACATTTTTGTCAAAGCTAGTAAAAAGTGAGAAGTCCCTTTTCTTCAAATTTTTATAGATGTCATATAGGTCAGTCACCATACTTAATTTACCGGCAAGAGGATGTTTCTCCATCGGAGCAAAAGCGTTGATACCATGTTCGTCCTCTTTGATCACAGTCGAACCATTCATAAGTTTATCCCCGAAGGCTATTTTCACTCCAGCTGATATTCTCTGATTCTTAGGCTTTTCAAGTCTTGCAAATATAGCCTTAATAGATTTTATAAAGTTACGATCAAAGTCTGATGAACTATAACCTGGTTTCTGAGCTCCAGTCAGTATGACGTCTTTTTCAAGACCAATGAGCATAAATGAAAGAGCCGAGGCCGTGTAGGCCATGGTGTCTGTGCCATGCAGCACTACTACCCCATCGTAATCATTTATATGCTTTGAAATTACTTGGGCAAGTTCTGCCCGATGAGGATGTTCTACGTCGGAACTATCAAGATTGAATAATTCGATATAATCCAAGGAAGTAAGTCTCTCTAAATTTTTAAACTTCATATTTAACAGGTCGCCGAGAGGTCTGCGAGTAGGGGCGAGAGAGCCGGCGGCGTTTACCTCCATATAGAAGGTGCCCCCCATACTTATGACTAGTACTTTTTTCTTGGAATTTTTAGACTTGCAATAATTTTGGACCTGATAACGAGGTGAGACAAATTTATTTGGTTTGAAGAACGATTCAAGAGAAGCCGGTAAATTCCTGAATCTATCGCGGATTTGATTTACAGCATTACGAGAAAATCCTTCCGGTATCTCTTCCGCCACTGAAGTAAGTAATAGGCGGGCTACGTCTTGTAAGAATTCTAATTTCTCTTCTCCTTGGGCATTATTCAAGGCATATCGCATTTTTTCGATCGCTGCTGGCTTGGTCATTGGCCCTAGCGATATTGCTCCTGCTCTCACGGCAGCAGCGCCTACATCATAAAGGCCCATGTCAGAACTGCCTTTCTTATTGTTGGTGATTACAGCTACTGCTTTACCCTTTTCATACACAGCTCTGTATATAAGAGGAATCATCTTTGATGGTACATTGCCAGCTCCGAAAGCGCCGATCACAATTCCTTGAATAAATTTATCTTCCACAAGGTTACTGAAAGTGCTCAAGTGAGTCTCTGAAACTAAATCAAAGTAAGCTAAATTTTCATTATTGTTCAAAGAAAAGTTGAGCTGTGAAGGGCGACGAGGCTTAGCCATAGACTCAAGTTTTATAGTCCAACCCACATCACCAAGTTTCGGTACTCGAGGAGTGATCATAGGGTTGTTTGAACGGGTACCTCTATTTACCGTAGCCACTGCTCTTGAGAGGCTGTCATCAAAAAGTATACCGACTTCCCCGAAGCTCGGGGCATTTACATCAGTGGCACCCATGGTAGCTACTTTGATAGCATTGGGCAGGTTCAATCGGAAATCAGTATCCCACTCCTCCACGTTTAGCGTCGAGCCGATAAATAAAATAGGTGTTCCCATACCACGCAGAGCATACGCTGTGGCGGATGCGGTGAAAGGCATAGTGTCAGTACCAGCGATAACTACAAATCCGTCGTAAGTGTTTTGATAACGATGAATGGTGCTTGCGATACTGCCCACCTCGCTTGGTGTAAGGTCTGCACTATCTTTCTGCGCCAGTGAAATATAGTCGATTCGAGCTGCACAGTCAGAGAGATACGGCACCATAAGCAGTCCCTCTTTTAGGTTTTCATTTAAATTCTCGTGCTTTTTAGGTATGCCTGCTCCTCCGACTGCAATAATGAGTACCTTTCCTTTCGCCAGTGAATTTTCAGAAAAATTGTAGGGCTGGTTTATTTGGATGTTCATATCCCAGCATCTTAATCGTGCCAAAAAGTCTTGTCAAATTGATTTAACTATATTTGTACAGTAGACTTATCTTTAGTTAAGTCTAGAATTAAAAAGATGTTAAATAGATACTATTCAACAACCGAAACAGCAGAAATACTCAAGATAACCAGAGTAACTGTTTTTAACTGGATCAAATCAGGCAATCTAAAGGCTAGAAGGTTTGGTCGTAGCTACCTTATACCGGTTATGGAGATAGAGCGCGTACAGAAACCTTCTTTTGTTCCTCCTTCACGTGAAGCCCAACTTCGTCAGTTTTCAAATCTTCTAGCGACAGATTATTCAGAGCTTATAAAGTCACTTAATTAAAATGCAGACCGACTTTTTAAAGGTATATACTTATGTATGTAACGATATCTTGGGAAGATATAAACTACTTTTTGGAGCTGAACTGTCAGACTTACAACCGAAAGAGATCGAGAAGTGTGCCCATAGTATTAATCTAAAACAAAAGAGTAGAGGCCCTATCCCCCACACTACTCTGGAAAAAGCCGCCGTATTGCTCTACGAGTTACTTCATAGGCATATATCAAATTCAAAGAGGGATAGATTCGCCTGCATTGCTTTCTTATTATTCCTGTATGAGAGAGGATTTTGGATAGAACTAAATCACAAAGAGTTCTATGCTCTTATAGAGTGGATAAAATTTTCCCCTGATATTGCCCAGAAAGAAACCGTAGCAGGAATTTTAAAGCTTCTGAAAGCTAGTTGCTATCCTTTAGACAATATCTAATACCACCCCCTACCCCACAACTTCATTTGATTGAGGATTCTTTGTTTTTTGGAGTTGGAAGCATTTTTAAGGCCACCGATTTTTTTGATGGAGGGGTGGAAACCGGCAAACCAAAGGATACCTTTTCTTATTTCATTAGTGGTATCGCCAAAAATAATTCTAGTTAAGAATGCCGGTGAATCGGAGGTGACAAATACACGAGCTGTCCGGCCTTTCAGCAACTTCGTCCATATAAAACCACAACCAAAACCATCTTTTTTAAATTTATAGGCAAATCCTGGCAACCACATCCGGTCAAACAGGCCTTTAAGGAGGGCTGGCATAGTCGACCACCACGATGGATAGATTATTACAAAGTGGTCGCACCACTTTATATCTTCCTGCAGTTTTACTAAGTCAGGCTCAAGTTCCTGTATGACTTTATATCCTTGATGCAAGATCGGATCAAATTTTAAATCAGCCAAATTCACCCTCCTCACTTCCGCACCCTTACTTCTTGCTCCTTCAGCGTAAGTATCCGCGAGCTTTACATTAAAACTTTCGTTATCAGGGTGTCCCACCAGTACTAAAATTTTCTTCATGCATTAATTATACCTCACTCTATTTCATTCAGTCTAACAACTTCCTATACCCACACCACTCGCAATCCTTAGCAGTACATTTTTCGGTGCCGATTTTTCCACTCCAAACTGAATCAATGAGTGATTGGATCATCTCTTTTGTTTTTTTGATATCACTTTCTGTAACCGGTAAAGTTATGGTAGGACACCTACCTTTTGAATCAGGTGAAATGAAAACAAGCGATGGGGTAACCTTTTTTTCTCGCCATTTAGAGCTTTGACTAAGCAAAATTTTATAAAAAACTAATTGTCGAAAATAATTTCCATCAGTATTTTTTGTTTCGCCCCTTATCGCCGCTTCTGACATGGCCTGTCTGGTTTTGTAATCAAAAACACAAACTTCTTTTTCATTATCTACTATAGTGTCCAGCTTTCCGTGGAGTGGAATATGAATTTGTTTCTCAGCATAGTTTCCTTCAAAAACTCCTTCTACCCAATGTTCGGTAAAAATATCGCCTTCCAAGCTGAAATGTTTGGTCAAAGCCAGAGCGACGAGCGGTAAATCCTCTAACAGTTCTTTTTTCAAAGCTTCTTTTTCTAGAACCGGCAAGAGAGAATTTTCTAGGTATTCCAGAGTAGCTTCTTTCAAAGTGCTCTCAATTTTTTTGGCAATATTTTTATTATTTCTATCTTCCAATTTCCACACTTTTGATATGGCTTCGTGCATAGCCGATCCTTTTTCAGCTGAAGTACTTGGGGCTTGGGGCATTTTCAAAACACTTTGATAAAGGAACTCATTCGGACACTTTATAAAATGATTAAGAGCAGTTACGGACAAACCTTTTTCTAACAAAACATGTTTAGCTAAATCAACAAATTTCAAATTACCTACTCTATTATTGTTTTCGTTTTTTAACCCTGTCTCTATCTTAGGTATTTCTGTATCGCTTCTTTTTAAAACAATTTCTTTAGTGTGTTTTTTATCTAACTCTTCGATAAAACGTATGGGTGAGAGTATTTTTCCATCCGATTCCTCACTAGGTACTAAAATAGCAACATGCTTCTTTCCTCGAGTCAGAGCGACATAGAAAAGTCTTCGTAAATCACGGATATCATTATCTCCAGTTTGTTTTTTGGGTAAGACAAAAGAAGAGCCTCTGCTTTTACCTATCCAAGCTTCCTCCGTGGCGTAAGGAATAAAAACATAATCAAATTCTTGACCTTTACTCCCATGAGCTGTCATCGCTTTTATTGGTACGTCAGGTGCACCGACTGTTACTTTCACTGGTCGCGACTCGGCCGAAGCACGGTAAGAGAGCATCAATTTTAAAAGAGAACCTGGGTCCTTTAAATCATTTTCTCGAACCAATGATTCTGAAAGAGCAGTAATTCCCCGCCAAACATGTACATATGAAGGGTCTTTAGCCACAAGTTCGATAAAACCCGATTTTTCTGCTATGTGGATAATAAAACCGGCCGGCGAATCGTCCAGGAGTTTTGATTGAATAAAATTTAAATTGGGGAGGACTTTCTTCAAGTCAATTTTTAAACCACTCTTGAGCGAGCGGATGAGTTTTACTCCACTTTCAAAATGCATATTCCACATCCCAGCAATAACTGTTTTTGCAAGAGCTTCGGTGTGGCTAGGATCGGAGAGGTACTCTATCAAATCAAAAAAGAGTCGACCGACTGGGTGATTAAAAATATCGATACTTCGTTCGGAAGTAACACTTATACCCTCGCTTTCAAGTAGGCGTATTACTTTGTCCAAATCCCTGTTTCTCCTCACGATTATCGCGATTGATGCAGTGGCTTCTTCTTTACTTATTCTTTTTATTTCCTGTACCAAATATTTTTCGATACCTTCTGAATTCTCACTTCTGACGATATCGATCGGCCGAGCCTCCTCACCACTTTTAGAATTTAAGTAAACTCTCAAATCTTTATATTCATCCTCTTCATAATTATTTTCGACCATCGAGAAGCTTGCGTCCAGGATACTTTGATGCGACCTGTAATTGGTATCAAGGGAAATTACTTTCATTTTCTTCCAGCGTTTTTGGAGTAGTAAAAAGTTTTCGACCGAAGCTCCCTGAAAGCGATAGATGGCCTGCTTTTCGTCGCCAACAATAAAAATGTTTGGCGTTTCGAAAAATTCAGCAATGAGAGCGATAATCAAATTTTGAGCATCGTTGGTATCCTGATGTTCATCGACATGGATGTATAAAAATCTTTCTTGAATTAAGCGCAGGAGCAACTCATCTTTCCTAAGGGCTACTAGAAGTTCGATAATAAGGTCACTAAAATCCATTTTCCTCTCTTTCACTTTCTTTTCTTCATACTCTGCGTAAACATCAGCAAAAAGTATCGTCCGTTCACATTTTTCGATAAATTCTTCGGCTTCGGCCTTAAATTTTCCTTTACTTACTCCGCGAGTGGAAATGGAGCCTTCATCATTTTTTATTCTCTCTATCTCTTCCTTCGCGTACTTTACGACATCTCTTGGAGTAAGCGCTTCTCGCTTAGCCTCTTCTATCGCTTTTGTTATTCCGTATAAATAAGCATCAGGTCTCCCCGTCGGCCGAAGTTTTTTGAATTTTGAATTTTCTAAAATAGAAATAATAATCGATTCTTGTTCGATATCAGTCAGTTGTTTCCGATCGCTGATATGAATAAAATGATCGGGATATTCGGCTATCACCGAAGAAGCGAAACTGTGGAAAGTATGGATGCGTACATCGTGGGCGCGGTTACCGATTATTTCATAAAGCTTACTTCTCATAGCTTTCACTCCAGCGTCAGTATAAGTGATGGCCAGAATGCCGTTTGCTGGGGTATCAGTCAGCCGTAAAATATTAGCAATACGCAGAGTCAAAATGGTAGTCTTCCCCGTCCCTGGACCAGCTATGACCATGACAGGCCCATCGATCGTATCCACAGCCTCCCTCTGCTCTTTATTGAGCTTCTTATAAGCCTCCTTAAACTCGTTAGTCCCTACTTCCATAAGAGGATTTTAGCATATCCACACTAGTACACAGTTTAGACACAGTTTCGATGGTTTTGGATGTAAAAACAGATTTGCGACTATGATAAAATGGGCTCATGGATCAGAGCGAGTTTAAGAAAAATAAATATAAGGATGGAGTGAAATCGGGAGTGAAGGCTGGCAACAGTGTTATTTTGGGAAGTGGTTTGCGTATACCACCTCACAATCTTGAAGCCGAGAGAGCTCTCCTTGGTTCTATTATGCTTCGCCCTGACGCGATGTATGAGGTGATGGAAGTTTTAAAACCGGAATCATTTTATTCAACCAAGCATCGCATTATATATGCTTCGATGCTCGACCTTTTTACCAAACGCTCTCCTACCGACATGCTCACTGTAGCTTCGAGGCTAGCAGAAAAAAGTGAACTTGAAGAAATCGGTGGTAACTCTTATCTGGCAGACTTAGTAAATTCAGTTCCTAGCGCCGCAAACGCTCAATACTATGCCGCTATTATTCAGAAAAAGAGTCTGGCTCGCAATCTTATTTCTGCCGCTGACCATATTTCTAATCTTGGTTTCGACGAAGAACAAGAGATAGATGAAATTCTCGATCAAGCACAGAAGCGCGTCTTCGAAGTAGCCGATGTCGGCAGTATTCACAAATTCGTAGAGCTAAAAGGTGAGCTTGATGAAGCCTGGGAAAGACTCGATCGATTGCACAATTCGACTGATGGTTTGCGTGGAGTGCCTTCCGGTTTTAAAGATCTCGACAACAAACTTTCTGGCTTTCAAAAGTCCGATCTTGTTATTATTGCCGCTCGTCCTTCAATGGGTAAAACCTCTCTGGCTCTTGATATTGCCCGCCAAGCCGCCGTACTACACCAAGTACCAGTAGGCATTTTCTCTCTTGAAATGTCCTCTCAGCAACTCGTCGATCGTATGCTTGCCGCTCAAGCAAATGTAAATTCTTGGATGTTACGCACGGGAAAATTATTAAAAGAAGATGACTTTACCTCTATCAGGCATGCTATGGATGAACTTTCCAAAGCACCTATCTATATCGACGACCAGCCAGGAAATAATATTTTGAAAATGAGAGCTGTAGCAAGGAGACTTAAAAGTGAAAAAGGTTTAGGAATGCTCATAGTCGATTACTTACAGCTCATGATGCCAACTCAAACAAGAAATAGTGACAATATGGTACAGCAAGTGACAGAAATTTCGCGCTCGCTAAAGAACCTTGCTCGTGATCTCGATATTCCTGTCATCGCCCTCTCCCAGCTTTCGCGTGCGGCCGCCCAGTCGGGTGAGAAACCGAAACTTCATCACTTACGCGACTCGGGATCCATCGAACAGGATGCTGACGTGGTCATGTTCATACATAGAGAAGATAAAATGAAAGATGATGCGGAAAAAACTAACATCGCCGAAATCCTGATCGAGAAACATCGCAACGGCGAAACCGGTAAAGTAGAACTTTATTTCAATGAAAAGAAGGCTACTTTCCAATCACTTGATAAAGGTGAATTTGGAGGAATAGAAGGAGAGTTTCGAAATTTCTAAATTAATCTGATTATCCTGAATGAACGCAATACAGAAGCTCACAGAAATATTCACTCATTTCCCTGGAATAGGGCCGAGACAAGCGAGGAGATTCGTATACTACTTACTTACTCGCTCACCTTCTACTATGAGTGAATTGGCTGGCTATATTTCGGCACTCAAAAACGAGGTCAGTCAGTGCCTTGATTGCAGGAGGTTTTTTGAGAAACGTCATGGCAAAGCCGAACTTTGTGATATTTGTGCTGATGGCAATAGAGACAGAAGTATCTTAATGCTAGTCCAGCGGGATATTGACCTTGAATCGGTAGAACGGAACGGGGTATTCAATGGAACTTATTTTGTATTAGGTGGTAGTGTACCGATTCTGGAAAAAGAACCAGAAAAAAGAATCAGAGTACAAGAACTGGAAGAAAAGATGGAAAAAAGTAAAGATTTAATTAAAGAAGTTATATTAGGGGTAAATGCAAATCCGGAGGGAGAAAATACTGCTGAATTTGTTATAAAATCATTAGAAAAATTGAGTGCCGAAAATAAAATAAAAATCTCTCATTTGGGTAAAGGCCTTTCCACTGGTACTGAACTCGAGTATACTGATCCTGAAACTCTTAAAAATGCTCTTAAGAATAGAAACTAAATGCAAAAATCTTTTGCCTACATATTAATCGTTTTCGGTGTAGTCGGGCTCTTAGCTTCCTCCCAACTTATGTGGGATACAGTGAAGCTTGCGCAGGATCCAGGCATAGATTTGCCCTGCAACTTATCACCCTTTGTCAGCTGCACTTCCATAAATACTAGTTCTCAATCAAAAGTTTTTGGTTTCCCTAATCCGATTATGGGTATCGCTGGTTTCTCGGCCATCATCACAATTGGTTTACTTTCGCTTTTCGGAGCGATACCTGACAGAAGATTCTGGAAAATATTTACTATCGGCATGACTCTCGCCACAATTTTCATTCACTGGCTGATCATTCAAAGTATCTTCGTTATCGGCAACCTCTGTCTTTACTGCATGATCACCTGGGCAGCTATATGGCCAATCTTTATTTTTACTATTTCTAATTTCTATCCAAATTCTTTAGTATCAAAAAACAAGCCCGCCTTTTTGGCAGGATGGTATTTGCTTATTATTCTTATCATCCTCGTCAAATTCAGGGAATATTTCTTCTAGGGTGGGGTTATCCTATTTTCTCTATCTTCACTTCAAAATAAGGCTGCTTGTGACCGTTTTTCTTAAAATAACGTGATTTTTGTTTGTATTTGATAACTGTAATTTTAGGGTGACGAGCAATTTTAATTATAGAAGCTGTAACAGTGGCGCCCGTTATAAAAGGAGCTCCTATGTTTAGGTTATCACTTTCTACACCTTGGCTTTTTAGTAGGACTTTTTCAAAAACTACAGTATCCCCTACTTTATATAAATCCCTATCGTTTTTATTTACTTCCCCTTTTATTTTCTCAATCTTGATCAAATCCCCTTCACTCACTCTATACTGTTTACCTCCTGTTTCAATAATCGCAAAACGATCACTATCTCTCAAAGATTTAGTGGGTTTGGCTTCAGCTACTTCTTTTGGAGTATCAGCTAATGGAACCTTTTTTGCAGGTTTTTTTATTGCCTTTTTTTCTGCTGTCGCGGTGGCCATAATGGGTAACACTTTAACCTATTTCTCAATTTTATGCAAACGTCTTGAGCGACCCCCAATGAATCAAGGGTCGCTCGGGTAATCCTGCCAGTTCCGGTAGAAGTCCTTCCAATATGAAAAGAAAGTTCTCACCAGACCCAGCTTCCGTATCCTGTATAAAAAACTTTGGCGTTTGGCCATATTTTAGTCACCTCTATAGTTAAGACTACTCCTCGAAATCAGGCTTGTCCAACATGGTGAGATCGGAAGTGAGAGATTCTCCAGTAAGCCGCATCATATCTTTATCTACCTTCTTGAACTCTTTGTTGGAGAAATTGTAGTGGTTTACAACGGTGCCTAAGGCCGAACCCAGTTTCGTATGGTATTCCTCATAAGTTTTCAAGTGTTGCTGGAGTTTTAAGACATTTGCGATAATATCCTGTGCCTTTTCCTCAATTTTCATGGCATTTAAGCCTTGTAATACAGTTTGGAGATAGGCTAAAAAGCTGGTTGGTGAAACTATTATAACTTTGTATTTTGAAGCAGCTCTCTGAATCAGATTTTCGTTATTCTCCTCTTTTAAAGAACCTATTTTATTAATTAAAAGATCGTAGTAGATAGCTTCGTGGGGAATAAACATGAAAGCGAAGTCCATGGTACCTTGGCTGGGTTGAATGTATTTGGAAGTCTCTTGAATTCTGTTTTTCAAATCGTTTACAAAAACTTTTTCCAATCTTTCTTTTTCTGATTCATTCTTTTCTTCTACCAAGCGATTATAATTTTCAAGAGAAAATTTAGAGTCAACCGGAATTATCTTGTCTTTGACGAAGACAGCCGCATCCACAATAGTGCCGTCTGGAAAAGGATACTGCATCTCAAAACTACCAGGCGGAAGGACATTTTTGAGCAAAGTTTCGAGGTAATATTCGCCTAATATTCCTCTTTGTTTGGGGTTTTTTAATATATCTTGCAAGCTCTGAAGTTGGTCAGTAAAAGAAATGACCTGCTTATTAGTTTCATCCAATTTAGTCAATCCTTCCGTAACATCACGGATGATTTTAGCTGATTCAGAAAACTGGGAACGCATGGAGTCATTCATCTGCTTTGTCGTCTCCCCCATTTTCCTATCAACCGTGCGGGAAAGCTCGTTCATTTGCTCCAAGAGAAGCTTCATCGCTCCATCACTGTTGCTAGCACCTTTTCGTCGAAGTAATAAAAATCCAAGTATAACTACCCCAATGCCTAATAAAATTATTAAACTAATTTCCATGTACACATTATACAAATTTTGGGACAGAAGTCTTGGCGGGACGAGCTTGCGCTCGCCCCGTCAGGTAACAAATGCGATCAGGTAGTCGCTACGAATCCCTTTTTCCAGAGGAACCATTTCGATTTTCCAGCGATATCTCCAAAGGAACTTGCTCTTCCTCCGATAGATAACGGGAAAGCTAATAGCCTCACCCTTCTTCACCGGATCGAGAACCACTACCGGTAGATCCTGTTGCCAGATCAGAGGATTAGTCGCGGCACCAGTGTTCAGGTGGTGCACCAGAAGTATCGCGCCAGCGTGACCCAACCGTTTTTCTTGATCAAAATGCATGCTGTGGATTCGAAGCAATGGGTGAAGACCCAAGCTTATGTTTGCGCTACCTGCGCGAAGAACGACGGACGTAGTGTCGGGTAATAGCTTGAGCACTGAAGAAAGACCTCCTGTTTTTGTACATTAAGACCGATCGAGATAAAAATCAAAGAATTGTGGGGATAGAAAATAATTGATAGAATTCTGTAATGCAAGAAAAAATACAAGAACAAATAAAAGATGCTATGCGAGCAAGAGATACACTAAGGCTTACTACCTTACGCGGAGTCTTAGCCGCTTTTACAAACGAGTCAGTGGCTCTAAAACGGACACCGCAAGACAAGCTTTCCGATGACGAAGCGATAGTTGTACTTCGCCGATTAGTCAAACAAAGGAAAGATTCGATAGAACAATTTGAAAAAGGAGGTAGGAATGATTTGGCTGAAAATGAGAGAGCCGAAATGAAGATACTGGAAGAATACCTCCCCGCTCAAATGGGAGAAGATGCTGTCAGGAAAATCGTGATAGAAAAAATGGAGAAATTAGGGATAACCGATAAATCTAAAGCAGGACAACTGATGGGAGCGGTAATGAAAGAAACAGCGGGACAGGCTGATGGAAATGTGGTAAAACGAATAGTGGAGGAAGTCCTTTCATGAAAAAAAGACTCGAAGGCAAAACTGTAATTGTAGTCGGTGCTACAGGTGGCATCGGCAGGGTTTTGTCCCGAGTTTTTCACCAGCTCGGGGCAAACGTGGTGCTCGCAGCACGTGGTATGGATAAGCTGAAACTACTCGAGGGCGAACTTAGTTCCGATAGAGTTCTTGTTGTGCAAGCCGATGCTACACAAATCTCTGATGTTAGGCGCTTATTTCAATTAGCGCAGGATAGATTCAAAGAAGTTCACTGTGTAGTGATATCTGCAGGCACATGGGAGCGGTTGTCGCTCCGTAATTCTGTCGAAGAGGCTCTAGAATCAGCGGAGAAGCTTTTCCGTTCGATATTCCTGCCTTCCTATGTCGTTGGGTTTATGGCCCAGGAATTTTTCCGGCGCCAAGGCTTCGGGCTAATCGCTAACATTTCATCTCACGCGGCGATAAGACCTTGGCTTCTTGGCAACTTGAGCTATGCTGCGATGAAAGCCGCAGCCAGGCAGTTTATCCTCGCACTCAGGCACGAACTTCGAGAAATGGGGGTGACGGTAATCGACATCCAACCAGCGATCGTTAACACTCCGGAAGCAGCTGATCTGCTGAACACGGAAGTGAAAAAACGAAAGGCCGTACAGCCCGAATTAATCGCGGATCTCATCGCAAGTCTAATCGGTCGGAAAAGAGTACCGGCCGAAGTGCTTCTCGACAGCAAACTTAAACTCTAACGGCTCGGGCAGTATGAAAACTGTCCCGAGCCGTGGTCTTATTCATGCTTCCTCCTCGTATATCTTTCGTAGGTGGTCTCGGCTTCTGGTTCCTGACTCCGATTCCATTCAGCGAGAAAGGACTCTTTCCGATCTACTTCCCACTGCTCAAGCTCCTTCCTTTTCTTTTCAGGATTAACTTCTCCTGAAAGAAAAGATAGAAACTTTCGAATCCTGTTTAACATAGTGCATTCCTTCCACTTATACTATCTCATATTTATTCATTGAGAGATAGGCTTTCCTCAATTTTATAATCCCCTACGCGAGTCCTCGTGATACTAAGAGCACAGGCACCACAGCCTAGAGTGTTGCCGAGGTCGTTTACGATACTGCGAATATAAGTACCAGAAGATACATGGGCACTGAAACTTCCCATGTACAAAGAACCATGATAATTTTCTAAAAACTTTTTCCACAACACTAGGGCTACATGCTGACGAAAATCCCCTTTTACTTTTGAAATATCCATGAGGAGGCGGCCTAAAAGTTCTTTCGGTAACAATTTTTGTAAACCTTTGAAATTAATTTTGTGAATAGTAATTTTTCGAGAAGGAATTACTATTTTATCTAGCTCAGCGATCCGTGCCCATTCGTGCAGAGCTCGTCCCCCCACCGTCTTCGACGAAAAGGGAGGATATTTTTGATCTCTCTCGCCCACATAAATCTGTATTACTTTTATTATTTCACTCTCACTTAAATCTATGACTGGCAAAATTTCTTTAATCTCCCCCAATATGTCATAAGTATCACTGGAAAAACCAAAAAGTACGGTGAAGTCGTACTCTTTGTCTAAGCTCAAAAATTCTTCCTTCCTTTTTTGTTCTGTATCCAGGCCTGTAGCAATAAGGAGTACCCCCTCTGCCATAGGGTCGAGTCTGCCTAAATATGTCATCTTCTCCCCCTTTAGTTCTGGCTTGGCCGCCTTGAGCTTTTGGAGAGCTTCCAGAGGGGTTTCCCCTCGTTGTTTATAAATATTAAAAATCATCCCAATTCCTCATGAGAAAGAGCAATCGCGAGTAGTTCTTTGGCCACAGCTCTATCTGCCTCAGGTTTGAAAAAAGCTTTAGCCTTTTCTGCCATTTTACTTCTCAAGACTTGATCGTCTATGATTCTTTTGATCTCACCAAAAAATACGTGAGAAGTGAGATTGGCTTCTTCTATCACACTTGCCGCTCCACTTCCTGCATAGGAGAGCGCGTTGTTTAATTGATGATCACCGTTTGAATCAGTAATAGGTATGATGATCGAAGGTTTGCCCCAAGCAGCGATTTCAAAAATAGTAGAGCCAGCTCGAGAAATGACGAGAGTAGCCGCTCCAGCCGACATTTGTTCTTCCAGTTGGTTGAAATAAGCAAATGGTTTATACCTCTCTCTGTGACGATTATTTAAAAGTATGGCATCGGCTGTTTCTTTTACTACCTTAAAATTATTTTGCCCAGTCTGATGTATTACTTGATAATTTTCTACAAGTTGAGGTAGCGCATCCATGATCACATTGTTTATCATCTCAGCCCCACTTGATCCACCGCGTATCACGATAGTCGGAACACTTTCTTCTAATTCAAAAAACCTATGGGCTCCATTTGTCGCTGGTTCTAAGATAACGTCCCTTATTGGCTGACCCGTGTGTACTACTCGCCCCCTTTTTACTGCTTCGGGAAAATATTTTGCCGCCTCTAGCCAAGAGAGGGCCACTCTAGCGGCAAATTTTCCAGCCCATTTATTGACTCTGCCGGGCACGCTATCTGACTCGTGTATAACTACAGGTATACGTAAAATCCTAGCGGCCAAAAGTGTAGGAAAACTGCCGTACCCGCCTTTGCCAAAAACCACATCGGGATAGACATCAAACACATCAAAAAGAGTAGACACGGCTCCCCATCCCATTTTGAAAAAATCGATTATATTAAGAAAGGAGAAGTACCGGCGTATTTTACCTGAAGTAGTTTTTCTGTAATTAATATCGTTGTCATACAAAAGGCCTGGATTGTATGGGCTGGGAGCAAAAAAATACATATCAGGTTCTAGCAACTTATTCTCTTTGGAAATTTTATGCACTGCTTGAGCGATAGCTATGATCGGATAGAAATGTCCACCTGTTCCCCCACCTGTAAAAATTATTTTCATTGTATTTTTTTTAATGCCATTTTTTTATATCCTCTTGCTGTTTCTTGAAATATTCATAATTATTCCAGCTTCTACAAGGGTGATAAAAAGGGCTGTACCCCCGTGGCTTATAAAAGGTAGCGGGATACCGGTGAGAGGTAGGAGTCCTATCATCCCACCCACATTTACAAACATCTGGGACATGATAAGTATAACAATGCCGACAGCCAAGAGTCCACCGAAAGCATCTGGAGCCCTTGCGGCTATTTTCAGCCCCTTGAAACAGAAAAATACGAACATAATAATGATGATGGAAGCTCCGATAAAGCCAAACTCTTCCGCTGCCACAGCAAAAATAGAATCACCGATAGGTTCGGGTAGATATGAAAATTTTTGAATACTCTTACCAAATCCTTTCCCGACCACTCCTCCCGAGCCTACAGCGATGAGTGATTGTTGAATTTGATAGCCGCTTGTAAGTGAGTTGGCTCCCGGATCAATAAACGTCATGATCCTTTCTTTCACATAAGGCCTCATGTAGGCTACTGTCGCTATACCGAGGACACCTATGAGGCCGACCGCTATAATATGCGACCATTTGCCTCCACCCACGATAAACATAGCGAGACCAGCAAATATCATCACTGCATAAGTATCAGTGTCTGGTTGAGCAAGGAGTACCGCTCCTGCAACAGCCAGTATCGCAAAAAATGGTAGGAGCCCACCATTTAGAGTTTTGATCCTATCTTTAGCTTTAGAAATGAAAGCTGCAAGGTAAATAACGAAACCTATTTTCAAAAGTTCTGAAGGTTGGAAGGATATAAAGCCGAGATCGATCCAACGAGTAGCCCCACCATGGGAAAGGCCAATGCTAGGCACAAATACAAGGAGAGTAAGAACGATAGAAAGAGCGAAAAGGATAAAAGCATTTTTTCTGTATAACTTATAATCGATTTTTGAAAATATGAGACAAGCGATCGAACCCAGGAATATTCCGAAAAAGGTTTGATTGAAAGCGACACTCGAAAATTTTATTTGGTTACTGGCAAGCACTCCCAAACTGGCTGAACTAAATATAAAAAAACCAAGCACTACCAAAAGTGCGGTAATCCCTAAAAAAGATTTGTCTACTTTACCGGCACAAAAATTCATTAACCTATTATAGCAATAGTAACACCCAAAATGGCACAGATGACAGAGAAGACCCAGTAGCGCATGACTACTTTATAGGAAGGCCAGCCGATGGCTTCGAAATGGTGGTGGATAGGAGCCACTAGAAAAACTTTTTTACCGTTCCTTAATTTTTTAGAAAGAATTTGAATGATGTCCGAAGCCACAGTGACTACAAGAGGCAGAGCGATAATAGGCAATACTATGACTCCGTAACCATCGCCAAGAGAATCAGTCATAAAAGCCACAATACCGAGAGTAATGGTAAGTCCCATCATACCAGTGTCCGACATATAATATCTAGCAGGAGGGATATTGAACCAAAGAAAAGCCAAAATCCCTCCTAAAACCGTGGCACAGAAGGCAGCAAGATCGTATTGTTGTTGGTAGAAAGCGATGCCAGCATAAGCAGAAAACATGGCGGCAAATACCCCCCCAGAAAGACCATCAATGCCATCGATCACTCCCCCAGCGTAAATGGCCATTATAACTAATATAAAAAATGGAATGAAAAAGGCACCTAAATAAATAGGTGGAAATATTTCAGGCATTCCAAGAGTACTGACATCAAGTTTGAAATAAAACCACGATGCACAAAGTAAAGCGATGAGCCCTACCACAGAAAGTCTTTTAGTCAGAGAAAGCCCCCCTCCTATATAACTTCCAGCGGGAACCTCTCGAGTTACTAAATAATCATCAATAAGGCCGACAAGAGCACCAAAAATAAGGGCGATAAGAGGTACCCAAGTTTGACTACGAGAAAGGAAGTCTAGATTTATAAAAGTTTCTGTAGCCACAAATCGAGCCAGCAACCAAATAACCATGACCGTAATAAGGGTCGAACCCCACACCACTATGCCACCCATACGAGGAGTCTTTTTCTCTTCATCTTTATGTAGTGAGGCTGATATGGTCGCTTCTCTCCCATCGATAGTTTTCTGAACACTCCTCTTCTTCCACATTTTATGTTTATAGAGAAAATCGGTGAGAGGTGGAGTGATCAAGATGCCTACCACGAAAGCAGAGACTGCTGGTAGAAAAATTTTGACTATATCTATTATCATGGCTTTATTGAATCAAATACTTCTGACTGGCTTCTATTAATTTCAGCATATCACTAAAACGGCCTTCTTGGGTAGAGCCGAGAACGGAGATGACGATAGGGTGCCCCAACCCAGCGTCGTAAGCCATCACCAAGTTTCCTCCAGCCAATTTTGTATATCCAGTCTTCGAGGCGATGGGCGAAGGAACAGAATTTATTATTTCATTCGTATTTTCAGCATTGTAAAAATCATTACTCAAATCGCGAATAGAAAGTAAAGGATAACGAGTAGCCTCGAGCACATGTGGGTATTTTTTTATTGCGTATTCAAATAGTAGCGCTACGTCGCGGGCTGAGCCATATGCCCCGCTTTCATTTTCTCCTATATCCAAACCGTGTTCGTTTTTGAAAGTCATGCTGGATAAGCCGAGTTCTTGAGAGAGCCTATTCATACTACCAATAAAATTCCTCCTCGTGATTTCTCTATTGTCTACCGTTCGTAAATTTCCAATCGCTCCCATGGACGCAGCCAAAGCGTGCGCCCCATCGTTTGATGATACGAGGAGAACGTAGTCGATAAGGCTTCTGATATTCCAAGAACTTGAAACTTTGAGCAAAGAGTCGCCTTCCGGAGAAAGGTCCTCAAGCTCTATGGTAATTTTTTTATCATCTAATGAATTTTGAGCGAGAGTAACAGCTGTCATCACTTTTGTCAGTGATGCTAAAGGTAATGCCTCGTTAGCATTTTTTTCAAAAAGAGATCTACCTGCGAGCACGTCCCACACAAAAGCACTTCTTGCTTCTATTTCCACACCATGAAAATAATCGATAGATACTTTCTCAGAATTTTTGTGTGGAATACTTAAAGATCGGAAACCTATCAAAAGCATGGAATAGAGAGCTATCGATATAAGGCACGCAAGAATAAGAGCCCTTTCAAAAATATTAGTCCTCCAGTTTATATCCAGTATTTTATCTTTCATGTTTATTTTCTATGTTTTATTCTTCCGTGTTTATTGAGTTTTCTTTTTTAGAAACTTCGTCTATTTCTTTTTTTACTTGATCATATTCAGGCAGATCATCTATTTTACTTAATCCCAGGAAAGAAAGAAGCTCGCTTGTGGTTTTATAAAGAGGCCCTCTAGAGCCTTCCCTACTTTCCGTACGTTCGACTAATCCACGAACCATGAGTGAACGCAGGATAAAGGTAGAATTGACTCCTCTTATATAATCGATTTCCTTTCGAGCAATTGGCCCTTTGTATAAAACTATGGAAAGAGTTTCCAGCCCAGCTTTACCTAAGTCCTTACCTATCTCATCCTTGACCATCTTCTCTATTATAGGAGAGGCTTGTTTTGAAGTTACCAGGGAATATTCTGTCGAATTTTCAAGGAGAGTAACGCCTCTGCCTTCCAAATTCTCTTTCAACTTATGAAGCCCATCTATTACCTCATTTTCTTTAACATCCAAAATACTGCAAAGCTCCCGTATCTCCACAGGCCCATTCTTCTTAAACAACACTGCCTCAATTTTTGCCTCTATTTCCATTTCAGAATTCTAAATTAAAAATCGTAAATTTCCTAATGGTATGTAGGAACCCCGATGGATTCCGACTCGATTTCGATGTCAGCGAAGTGGGCTTGTTGATTGACCCGGACTACCCCTTGTTTTACAAGTTCAAGCATAGCGAGGAAGCTTACGATCATTGTCACTTTATCTTCCTTGCCAGCGAAGCTTTTAAAACTCATTCTGATGCTTTTTTGTATCCTGTCAGTAAGGCTAGCTATGGTCTCTTCCAGGCTGATTATTTTCTGCACTATCACTTTCGGGATAAATTCTACTTTCGGGATATTTGAAAGCACACTACGAATCGAAAGTAGCAGGTTATTTGATGTAACTTCTTGAGTCGGATGAAAAACTTTATAAATTAACCTACTTTCATTCGCAAAATAAAGTGGCTCCTCTCCAAAAAGTTTACTTATGTGAATAGATAATTCTTTAAATCTTTTATTTAGCACAAGCCTTCTCTCCAAATCTTCGATATTACCCTTCTCCTCTTGGGTCAGTTCAAGGGTGGGTAAGAGTGATTTTGATTTAATGAGAAGAAGGGTCGAGGCAATCAGTATAAAATCAGCTGAATCAGCAAGAGGAAAATTTTCATATGATTTTGTATGCTCTATAAACTCATCGGCAACTTGCGATAAAGATAAGTCATTTATATGAAATTTCCTTTTTTCTATAAGGTCTAAGAGTAGCTCAAGAGGCCCTTCAAATTCACCCGATTTTATCTTAAATTCAGTCTCCACAGTTTTATTTTACAAGCTTTTTGCTAACTATGCTATAATGATCTAGGAAACTGCTCCCGGTAGAGAGCAGAGGCTCAGGTTGAAGAAGAGAACTTACATCAATTCGCAGTTTCGACGGTGTCACCCCCCAGCGGGGTGGCGGAGGGTTGGGCGGTGTCGGGGATTCGTCCCCTCACCGCCCTTTAGCTTGTATAGAATTTATTCTGAAAGTCTAGTATCAATCCGATTCATATCGCGAGGGAAAGCTGTAGCTTCTCTGATATTTTCTAAGTTAAGCATTTTCATCGTGATTCTTTCGAGGCCAGTGGAAGAACCTCCGTGTGGCGGGAAGCCATATTTATGAGCCTGCAAGTAGTAAGAAAATTTTTCTGGATCGAGTCCTCTGGATTTCATCTTTTCTATCATTTCATTGTAATCGTGAATACGCTGGCTACCACTATTTATTTCTAAACCTCTAAAAATCAAGTCGAAGCTTCTGTTTTGATAAGTATAAAATGCTCTTTTTTCTACTGGATAATCAGTAATAAATACAAAGTCTGAACCGTATTTCTTTTTAGCCCACTCACAAATCTGCCTCTCATCTTCTGGAGACATATCACTTGTATCTTCTATCGTCCGATTAAATTCTTTCGAAATTATTTCTTGTGCTTCAGCCAAGGTGAAAGTAGGAAATTCTTCTGGGGCTTGTGGTATTTCCGCACTGAAATATTTTAAGATATCGGCATGTCTTTCTGCCACCTCTTTCACAACATCAACGATAACGTCATGTAAAATTTTCATCACATCGCGATGATCTTTGATAAAACCCATTTCGAAGTCCATCTGAGTTAGTTCGCTCAAATGCCTTGGAGTAGCATGCTTTTCTGCCCTAAATATTTTTGCAAAAGTAAACGATCTTTCAAAAGCGTTGACCATAATCTCTTTGTAGAACTGAGGACTGGTAGCGAGGTAGGCAGTTTGATCGTAATAATAATTGACCTTAAACGCTGCGGCTCCCCCTTCAGCATCGCCCCCCACTATGGCTGGAGCTTGGAATTCCACGAATCCTTGTTTCTGTAATGAGTTTCGATAAGCTTCGGCAATAGTAGCTTGAAGCCGGAAAATATTTCGGCTGCGTTCATTACGTAACGTAAGAGGTCTATGATCCAGAAGGGTGTCCAAGTTAAGCTCACTTTCAAGTTCAAATGGTAATGTTTGAGCCATGTTTAAAACTTCTATTTTCACAATCTGCAACTCTAAATCACCATTAGCTTTTTCTGCCTGAATATTCTTTTCAGGCCTTTTGTTGACGATACCTTCTATAGAGACAGCGCTTTCAGTACTAATTTCTTTTGCAACCAAAATAGCCTGGCTATCAGGCAAAACGATGCATTGCACTGAACCAGAACCATCCCTAATATCAAAAAATACCATTTTACCCTGATCGCGACGCACTGAAACCCAGCCACAAATCAGTGTCTCACTTCCTATCTTACTTCCCAAATCTTTTATATAAGTTCTTTGCATTGATGTTGAATTACTCAAAAAAGATAGTACCATATTTGTGGGAGACCTCAAATGTTGCACTTGTTTATATGCATTCTCGTGGTTATGTTCGGTCAAAGTTTAGCCCTCGAAGTAATAGGGCCAGTAGTTTACTGGAACTTCTTCACCTTGTGGGCATCATTTTGGTCTCTCTTTTTTTTGATACTGTTCTGGTACAAAAAAGAAGGCCAGCCTAAGTGACCCCGATCGCTCGTTTCACTTCAGCCATCTTGGCCTCCGCGACAGCGGAGGCTTTCTGTTTTCCTTCTTCAAGAACTTTTTTTACGCGATCAATGTCGGAAGCTATTTCTTTGCGTTTTTCGCGGAGAGGCTTGATAAACGATTTGATGTCAGCGGCTAGCATTTCTTTTAAAATTTTATACTTACCTTTATTTTCCGTATAAATTTTATCAAGCTGTTCATTAGTTCTGAAAAGTTGATGGATTTTGAATACATTTTCAGGATATTCAGCATTTGAATCAGTCACAATAGACATTACTTTATCCTCGACCTCATCATCCTCGGCGAAAAGTGGAATATAATTTCCATAACTCTTACTCATTTTTCTACCATCGGTGCCAGGCACAGTTTCAACACTTTCTATAATATGAGCTTCAGGCAATTTGAATAGCGGGCTACTTTCTTTACAGAAAATTCTATTAAATTTTTCCGCAGTATCTCGAGCAAATTCGACATGCTGTTTTTGGTCTTTACCTACTGGAATCAAATCAGGATCGTAAAGTAAAATATCCGCCGCCATGAGCATCGGGTAACTGAATCTACCTATACTTATTTCATCTTCTCCACCTTTAGCAATGGCATCTTTGTAGGCATGAGCACGCTTAAGATAAGGAAGAGTGGTTATGGTATCAAAAATCCAAGCAAGTTCTGTATGTGCAGAAACATCAGATTGTTTAAACAAGACATGTTTTTTTGGATCAAAACCAAGAGCAAGATAATCGATCACTACATCTTTAGTAAACTCTCGCATCTTTTCTGCATCTTGAACAGAATTGAGAGCATGATAATCGACGATGACAGCATAAACCAGACCGTCCTTTTGCATATCGATCATCTGCTTCATCATGCCAAAATAATTTCCAATATGTGGCTTACCACTAGGTTGTATACCTGAAAGTATAGTCTTCATAGATTTATATTACCAAATAATTACTTCTTTGCACTGTGTAGATGGTCATCTTCTACACACTAAAAAACTTCTGGCTAAATTCGAGTCCTTTTTTGAGTGCCTCGATTGAAATATTTTCAGAAGCAGAGTGCATACCGCAATCTTCGTTAGCTAGAGGCACCATCACTTGAGGCACTTTAAGTAGAGTGTCAAAATCACGAACAATAGGCAGAATAGCGCCACAGTTTACATTTACCACCTTTTGCTTGTATACAGATTCTAAGATTTTTCTGGTTTTTTGATTAAATTTATCACTAAGATTTAACATTATACCCGAAGCCGATTCTCCAACCTTAAACCGCACCCGAGCATATCTTGGAGTTTGCTTAAGAATGTATTTTTTAACTTCTTTCACAAAATCATTTGGATCCTCGTTAGGCTTGGACCGTAGATTCAGCTTTGCAACAGCTTTACATGGAATACTATTTCTAAATCCAGTACCAGTGTAACCTGAAGAAAAGCCAGTTACTTCCACAGTTCTATCAAGACCTACCCGTTTATCGTATCTTGTTGTTTTGACTTTGAACCCATTCTTTTTTCCTACAAGATCAGTTAAGCTACCAACAATTTTAGCTAACTCTTCGGCTGCATTGGGAGTGACTCCACCAAAAAGACCTGAATGAACGTCATCAAGAGCCGTTTCCAAAATTACCTCCATATTGGCAACTCCTCTAAAACTACATTCAAGAGCAGGTAAATTCTCTGGCGCCAAAGCACCATCAGAAATCATGACACAATCACACTCAAGTTCTTTTTTATATTTCCGTATAAATTTTGAGAGATTAGGAGATCCAGTTTCCTCATTTCCTTCTATGAAGAAGGTGACATTGTAACTCAATCTATTTTCTTTTATCAGACCAGCTATTGAATACAGGTGAGTAAGTATTTGCCCTTTATTATCTGTAGCGCCTCTACCATACAACCTTCCTTGTTTTTCCGTTAGAATAAAAGGATCAGTCTTCCATCCATCTTCTTTTTGTGCTGGTTGCACATCATAGTGGCCATATATAAGAACAGTTTCTTTACCAACCTTATATGGAGTTTTGGCTATAATTATAGGGTTATCATAACCAGTAATTATTTTGGCTTTCATTCCAGATTTTGAACAATATGAAGCAAGCCACTTTGAGGCCTTTTTTATTGAATCTTTGTAGATTGGATCCGTCGACACACTTGGTATGGCGACAAATTCTTTCAACAATTTCTTGAATTCTTTTGTCATTTGATTTGATTAACTAATAATTTCAAATGTAAGTTTGGGCGCCGCTTTCGCAGCGCCCATGGGTACTACCACTTCTTGTATTCGTGATTCAAGGTAGTAGCCTCCTTTCTTGGGCTATATGAGCCCATGATGATCGGGACCAGAAATTAAAACTTCTCCAGTTCCCGAATCTTTTGAGACTGTGGGCCACTCCGAACCGGAACGCTCCACGTCGACCCCATCAACGCTGATTGAATTGATGGGAATTCTTTCTCCATCCGGACGAACGTCCGGAGCAGTTTCTGGTGTCATGACTGCCTCCTAAAAACAGGAACCCTTCATTTCTGGAGGGTTCCTGTGTATCTTCGAATGATTTAAAGTAGTTAAGAATTATTCAAATGCACAAAGCGACTCCCCAGATTATTTTTTCTGAAGTGATTTAGCCAATAACGCTTTGTGATACAAAAATTCATGTGTGCCCCTAATATACTCTCCACCCAAATTTTTGTCAAATTTTTTAATGTGAACATCTCAATCTACGGAACTGTTCGTACGAACAGTATAATGTAGGACTTAGAGTAAATTTAGGACAAAGGAAACAATTTTTGGTAAATCTTTAGCAATATAATAATGCATTTCATATCCAACCTGCTCTTTATCTAGTATCCCCACCGAATAGAGAACGCTCAAATGTTTAGACGTAGTACGAAAAGAAAGCTTGATATCTGAAGATAATTTTCCAACTGAACTCCTTTTCTTCTTTTTCAAAATTTTTATAATCAAAAGCCTCCTCTTACTAGCAAGTGCTTTTAATACTTTTTCTAATTGAATCTCATCCATCTTTCTATTATACTCTTCGTACGAACAGTTCAATAGGGGTAAGATGTGAATTGATGTTTAGTATAGAGAGGAGAGGGTTCTTATTATTTTTAGGTCATCGAAGGAATAGCGACCAGAGAGCTTGTGGAAGACGGGAGTGAGTTTGTCGGAGCCGAGATCGCGAAGAGTGGAGGTGATAAGGTCGAAGGATTCGGTGGCTTCGGGAGAAAGTTCCCGATAAAGAAGATCATTTTCTATATTTCCTTTTTCAAAAAGTTGGCATATATGAGAAATTATGGTTTGTCTGGTGAGTCCTCGGATGGAAGCCACCTCCTCTGCCCTTTTATCCTCCTTTATCAAATTAAATGTTTCCTCCAGCGTAGTGAGGCCATTATTTATTGCCTTTTGTTTTTTCTTTTTTTTGGAAGTGTTTTCTTTGTTAACTTTGAGGCTTCCGCCGCAAGCCAGGACAAAGTTCGATTGCATTTTCAATAACTCTGACTCAGAGATATTTCCAAAAACTTTCCCTGCTTCTTCCGAAAGAGATTTTAATTCCACATCCTTCCTCAAAATTTCAGGGTGCACCTGAAAAGCTTTTTGGCCCATCTCAATTTCTTCTCCCAAAAGGTAGAGTCCTGAAAGCTTCTTAACTCTAGAAAGGGCTACGTAGCCTTGGCCGTATTCAAAGATGCCCGAAAGATCAATGAGAGCGGCATCTAGGGACATACCTTGGCTTTTATGGATAGTGATGGCCCAGGCCAAACGAAGAGGCACTTGGATGATTTTTGCTTTTATTTTGCCCCCTTCTTCGACTGCCCACTCCATCGGGAAAACCTCTATCCTCTCGCCATCTTTCAATTTAACTATAGGAAAACCAGAGTCCATATCAAAATCGATTATTTCGCCCAAAGTACCATTTACAAAGCCTGAAGCAGGATTATTTTTGGTAAACATAACCACGGCTCCCACCTTCAATTCTAGTTTTTCAGGAGAAAGGCAGCCTCTTTTCAAAGCTTCTACTAAAGAATCTTTTCCTTGGGAAGACATTTCGAATGTTTTCGAATCTTCCCTGTCGATCATATCAAGGTGCTTTTGATTTATTCTGTCGACATCGGCATTGTGAGAAAAAAGTTTTGGAATTTCGTATTGCACCTCCTCATGTAGGCCAAGTCGATTACTTAAAATTTCTATGTGCTCCTGTAGAATAGAATTCTTGCGTATAGCAGAAAGTACTGAAAGAAAATCAACATCATCCTGCCTATGCTGTTCGGTCAAGTAACAAATAATTGGGTTTAGTTCTTGCCATGTTTTTGAGTTGAATGCAAAGTTTACGTTGCCGCTACCCCTCTCAGAATCCCTATTTACCGGAGGTAATTGGAAAAAATCACCCACGAGTACCACCTGTAGGCCCCCAAAGGGCTTACTACTGCGTTTTACCAGCCTACAGACTTGATCAGCCGCCTCCAAAGTCGGAGCGTCAAGCATGGAGATTTCGTCGATAATAAGTACCTTAGCCCTGTCGATTTTTTTAGCCACATATTCTTTGCCTGCGATCGCATCATATTCATACTCGTTTAAATATTTTTTTATACCGATGCCCGACCATGAGTGTATGGTGTAACCACCAACATGAGTGGCTGCAATTCCAGTCGAAGCTGTGGTAGCCGGCTCTACATCATGTTCTCGCAAGTAGGTGACATACTCATTTATGGTGTGCGTTTTACCGCTTCCTGGTTCACCAGTAAGAAAAACATTGGCCCCTGTTTTTAAAATGTTTAGAGTCTCTTCTTGAGTCATAAAGATACGATAACAAAATAGATCTCACCCCGCACTCTTTCCTTATGAAGGAGAGGGAACAAAATCAGGATTTGGGAAGTTCGATGTAGAATGTAGAGCCTTTACCTTGGCCCTGGGAAGAAACAGAAATGGTGCCTCCTTGAGCCTCCATCATTTTCTTTGCTATATAAAGCCCGAGGCCAGTGCCGGTGACATTGGTTTTGTGAGCATCTTTGGTACGGACGAATTTATTAAACAATTTTCCGACCTCGGCAGGATCAATACCTATACCTCCATCTCGTACGCACACTCTGACTTTGTCATCCACCTCATCGATCGAAATTTCTATAAATGCATCTTTCTCATCCTTAGGTGTGTACTTTATGGAATTGTCGAGCAGGTTTCCGATAATCTGTTGTATTTTATTTTTATCACCATAGGCTATACAAGTACTACCAGGTTTTATTTTATCTATAAGTTTGATACCAGCCTTCTCGATATTTGGGAGAATATTTTTTGCTGTTTCTTTTACTAGCGCGCACATATCAAACTTTTCTTTGTTGTATATCATCCTACCCTGCTCAATGCGTGATATATCGAGAAACTCTCCGACAATAGTAATGAGATTTTCAGTTGACTTCATGATTACATCCACCGGCTCCTTCACACGCGGAGAAAGCGCACCATAATCGCCCTCCAGCATAAGTGAAGCATAACCTTTAATAGCAGTAAGTGGACTCCTGATTTGATGTGTAGCCAGCGACAAAAACTCCGACTTCAGTTGATCCAACTCCTTCAACTTTTCATTCGCCACTTCAATTTGAGTATTGAGTTCTTCTAGAGAACCTGCGTACTTCTTCCAAGAGTAGATGATAATAATCTCGAGAATAAAGATGACAGCGGTAAGAAATACGATAAAAATAAGAAAGGGTTGAAGTGTCTGACGTGTAATCGTAAAAAAGTCATCGGCTTTAATATCTGTAGCCAGTACGGCCACAGTATTACCAGAATCATCTTTAATCGGAGCATAGCCTGTAAGTACAGTTCCGTAAGCATCAGTGTAGAGTTCTCGGCTTGTCAGTGGACTATCGTAAGCTTCGAAAGCTTCGGAAATATCAACTGCTTCGGGATAATCTTGTCCAGGCCACTGAAGCTTGTCTGGACCATCTGGCTCTATAAGTCCATCCCGATTTACATCAACAAAGCGTGTGGAGTCGGCACTATCATTGGCGTAAGGGTCAATAGAATCAGCATCAGCTACGAATTGCATTGCATTTGGATCATTAGCTTTCTTTCTAAAAATATACATGAAAACAATATCCTCATTGCTGTATTTTACTTTATTGAGTCTAGTAGTTACACGAGCCCATTCAGGTTTTTGCCAATCCGTTTCTGTTTGAAGAGCCGCTAAGTCATTCGAATCAATATTTGCCGCTGCTGTTATAGATATGGTTAAAATGCGTTGTCTTAAATTATTAGTGAGCAACTCGACTGTTTGTGTATAAAGTACTCTGGAAGCAAAAATCACTATAACAATAGATACGGACAGAACTATAAAACCGCTTAGGACTGGATTTTTTATCTTTCTATGAGAAATCACAATATTTATTGTCTTATATATTGAGAAACTTGTCTATATCATCCTTTCCTAGTTCTTTTAAAAATGGGGCAAGACGTGGACCAAAATTTGTACCAAATAATAATTGGTAGATGTTTTGGAAAAAATATTGTTGCCGGAGTATATTTTGAGCTTTCGTCAAATCAATTAATTTGGGTATTTCATACAAAGTAGTTTCAAATTCTTCTGCGCCAATATCCTGTTTTTTGTTCAACAATTTCTTCAATTTATGGAGTAGTTCGATTTCATCAGACTCAAGGGTAGCTATACGTTCATCATTGCGTTCTTTTAGAAGATAGTGTAAATTCTCTGCTTTAATCTTTACAAATCTTGCATTCTTTGTTATTACTGAATTCACATCTGCATATACTACGTCACCGTACTTATGTAACCCGTCTATATTTTCTGGCTTAGTAGCTTTAACTCTTAATAATTTTTCTACATCTTTGTGCTGTGTACTAGTAAATTCATCTACATCCATTTTATATTTCAGTAAAGTCTTACTTTTTAAAATTGGTTTAGCAACATAATTATAAATGTCACGTTGAGGAAGTGTCGGCATAGCGACCACCTTACCATCGATACTTAAACTTGAGGCACCGTGGCCATACCCACCGTAAGGTTGAGTACCTCTTTCTACGCCTGGTGCATGTAGATGAGTATTATGAATAAATGTTGCTTGACTATGAAGTGTTTTGTTTTTTATTGGTTTGCCCACAATACTTAAAGCATAGTCACTTGTTCCATATAGAGTTAGATACATTGCATTTTGTGCATAATGTGGATTTTCAAAATATAATTTTAATTCTTGATCATCTGTATATTCTTGAACAAATACTAGTGGTGCAAATATCTCTTTAAAATTTCCTCCTTCGATTAATGGTTTAGATATAATCGTTGGTTCCACGATAGAGTTTTGTGTCCGAATAATTCCGGCTGTTGATGGATCGAGCCACAAACGATGTTCAACCAAAAAATCTTGAATTCTCACAAGGTCTTTGGGATCGCTAATCGGACCTACACGACAAGATTTATCTCTATAATCACCGATTTTGATCTCCCGAATATGGATCCGTAGTAATTCGATAAAATCTCGAAAAATATCCTTGTGTACTAAAATAGCATTCGGTGCAGCACAATCTTGTCCTTGGTTATAAAATTGAAGTGTGATCACTGCTTTTACCGCAGAAGATAGATCTGCATCCTTACTTACGATCACCGGATTATGTCCTGAGCCATTCGATATGAATAAGGTTCTTTTATCAAATACGTTGCGCAACTGATCTGCATGAGCGGGTATTCCTGTAAATATTACTACGTCAGTGACAGGGTGACTTTCTTTACTTTTTGGGTTTATTTTTAATGCTGATCTTTCTTTTAAAAATTCTAATCTTTCTTTTGGAGAAATAATAATATTTGGAAACAAGGTTTTAATGTTAAAGAGCTCCAGCATTTGAGAAAAGAAGTGGCGCATACTATGAGGGATACGAAAATATACAGCACTTGCCATTAGTGACGGGATCACAACAAAACAACTGAATGCATAGAGGGGTTGATTCCTAGGTAAAAAGGATGTTACTTCGCCTATACGTAAAAAAAAGAATTTCTTGTTTTCTTCTATGTTTCTGAGTAAATCTAGAGTTCGGTTGATTTCATCATGAACAACCTCATAGCTTTCATACGCAAGCAAAATATCAATGAGTTTATCACGCCGATCCTCGATAAGATCAGCAAACTCTTGAGCCCGTTTATTGATTTCAGAAAAATCGAGAGGAGTGTATGGTCCTTTTGTTGCGCTTAATACTGCAAAAAGTTTCGTAAACCAAGATTTCTGTTTCAACATTTAAAATTATTTATGAAATTGCATCAAAATGATTCCTAGGATAGCGAAAGACATACCAAAATACTGGTATAAAGATACTTGACCCCACTCCTGAAAAATAAATAGGCCCACAAGCACTGTGATTATTGTGAGTAAAGAGTCAATCGTACCTGAGGTAATTGCTAGACCAAACTTTGTGGTGACAAGCCCAAAGGTAATGAATACAAGTGGCGAAACCGCAACAACAGCAAGAAGCCAAAAAGAAAATTTATTATCTTTGGCGGCCCAAACAGTACTTAGATAATTTGCCAACACAGCAAGAAGCACAGAACCTAAGATATAGAACCAGACGTTTACTTTATCCATTGCAATATTATTTTACTACTTTAACAAATATAATACACCCCTCTCTTCCAACTTAATTTCTAGTATCCACACTATATCCACAGGTTGTAGTATACGTAAAGTTATGGTATAGTGGGCATAGAGGTTTTATGTACAAATCTGCGACACTTTTCGTTTTCGTGATCATTTTTTTCTGTGCGACTCACGTGAGCGCGCAGACGGAAATTCAACTCCAGAGGGTACAGGGGACAGTGCTTCCTCTCGATTCCCTCGTAACTGTGCTGGGCACGACTCCTGAGGGAATCGTGTTCACGATTAACGAGGGAGAGACCCTTTACTCGAAGGTGGCAATCTTCGATGAGATCGTGGGCGTAAAAACCATCTGCGATTTCAGGGCACTGGATTCACCAGTGCCGCGGAGTGACTTCCTCCGAGAACCGCAAATGTACGACGACGGGTTTTACTTCCTCTCATCAACCGAGGGGTCGGCGAACCCCACCTCCGCATGGAAATGCGGCTGGGATGGCAAGATCGAGATGTTGGTGAGCAAGGGCTCAAACATTCCGATCCGGCTCATTAACGGTAGCGAGATGTCGGCCATCCCGACTCTCCTTTACGCACCTATTTCGGTTTCAAATCAGAAATCAAGCTCGACGGAGGTATACGCAGTGATGGCACTGAGTCGCAACGGCGAACCAGTTGCCCAAGGCTTGTTCCACCGGCAAACCGGGACGGCAAGTCCTCGGTGGATCCAGGTGTACGATCTCTCAGCAGAGAACTTGACTGAGATTTCAGCTGGCATCGGGTCGTGGACCGACGGCAACACCCTCATTGTCGCTGTAAATCCAGCGAGCGAGAGGATCGTAGTAAGAATCAAGGGGATAGAGAGAACGGTCATCCTAAGTCGAACTTTGCCCAGTGGGAATTTCAACAATCCCATCTGGATAAAGTCGAACATGTTGGGAGGTGTGGATATTTTCCACACAATCAGCAACCAGGTTCGCACCATGTATTGTACGGTGTCGAGTTGCTTCGATCCCGTTCCGTCAAACATGACGAACGGCAAGATCGTCGGGCCGACAAGGTACGGCGAACCCTGCTTCCCGACTAGCGTCAGGGAAGCGACAGGGGGAAATAGTATCCCTGCTCCACTTTTTCTCATTTGCGAGAATGAGAAAGTGTACACTTTGCTCCCCGGGGGTAAGTACCCGGACGGAGTGACGGCCAACATCAGTGAGTTGGCCAACAGGTACACTGTAAATATCGCCGGTACCGAAACCTTTGTTTTTCGTTACGGAGACGGAACGATTTGGAAGGCTCAAATACCGGCGTATGAGCCTCCCATGCCTCCCCCACCACCTCCGCCACCAGCTGGGATGGTGATTAGAATAGACTCCGACGATCAAAAATCGGTCCATCTGGACCGCCGCAAAAGGTAGCCGACTCGCAATAATGGTTACCCCCGCACCTTAGATCCGCGCCTGCCCTCACCGGCTAGCGCGGATCATTTTTTTACTTTAGAAAGCTTCAGAATTTTATTTAAAAAAGTAATCTGAGATTTTTGTAAGATATAAAAAGTTACGACTCGTGAGTTTGCGGCCCACGAGTCGTGTTAGGAGTTTTGTGTAAGCGTCGCCCTAGTGGACGACCGCATCATCAGCGAGAGAAATACCTCGAGAAACAGGTACTGGTAAGTGCATACCTCTATTGACCCCGTAGATCGCTACTTCTGTCCGGCTCGAGAATCCGAGCTTTCCAAAAATAGAGTGGATGTGGTTCTTGACCGTTTGTTCAGAGATAAACAACAGCCCCATTATCTCTTTGTTCTTCAGACCTTGGGCTATCAGCCCCACTACTTGACGCTCACGAGCTGAAAGCGGCACACGGCCGCCAGAATCACTCGGAGGTTTGAGGAAAGCAGAAACGATCTTAGAAGTGGCCATCGGATCAAGCCAAATATTTCCCGAACAAACTTTCCGAAGAAGATTCCGGATCTCATTCGGATCGATCTGCTTCATGACTATGCCGAAACAGCCGAACTTAAGTGCCTCGGCAAAAATATGCTGATCTTCACAAACGGTAAGAAGGACCACCTTGATCCTTGGGTTGTCCCGCAAAAGAGTTTGCAGATCAATAAACTCAAGGTTGGCCATCAGAGGCTCGAGTAACAGGACATCGAGGTCAAACTCTCCTAGACGCCCGAGAAGATCTTGGCCGTCGGAAAATTCTGCGACAACCTCAAATTCTGCTGAAGCGAGAATCTCCCTCATCGCCAAACGAAAGATAGGCTGATCATCAGCCAAAGCTACCTTGATCATACTTGTCTCCTTGTATAGAAAGTGTGGTCATCCTGATGTAGTGAAAGAACGACCCGAATACAGTCTACCACATTATAATAAATATGTAAATGCGTAGAAGATGACCATCTACACTTTATAGAATTCTAACTACGCCATTATCTGCATCGACCTCAATAAACATGCCAGTCTTAAGAACTTCTGTAGCAATTTTTGTACCAATTATACATGGCTTTTTTAGTTCTCTGGCGACAATCGCAGCATGAGAAGTAATTCCTCCTTCGTTAGTCACAAAAGCAATCGCTTTCTTCATTATTGGAAAGAAATCTACTGTCGTCATTGGGGCCACTATAATTTCACCCTCTTGCATTAAAGCTTTGTCTTTCTCTAATAAAATCAACCTAACCTTTCCTCTTACAATACCTTTATAGGCCGAATTTCCTTTAATGATTCGCATAGTTTTTGAGCGGCCTTCTTCAAATTCAACTTTCCTCTTATTCTTTTTTGAAAAAGATATGATCTTATTTTTTAAGTTCAAAAATCCATCCTCATACACCCAACTCCACCCTTTTTGAATTACCACATCTTTTTCAGGATAAATCTGATAATACAAGTCCAATGCATTAAAAAGTTTGCTGTTATTTCTCCATTTCTCAATGATTTTCTGTTCTTCTAGAGAAGATTCTGCGTATCGTGTTTCAAAGATTACTTTGATGATAAAGAAGTAAGCCATCATGGCTGAGAATTCTTCTGTAAAATCTTTAAACGAATCACTTCTTATTTCTTTTGTTAGTTTATCTCCCAGATCATTCATCTTCTTAATGTACACCTCAGCGTCTTTTATGCTTTTGTTTTCTAAAATCTCAACTATTTTAATATGACTTTTTTTATCTACATAAGATTCTCCTAAAGAATTCTGGACCACAGTTTTGTATCCTATACCCAATTCTTTTTCCCAAATTTTAGTTCTACCTAAAATTTTTAACTGGGCCTCATGCCTACTAGCAAGCCTACTCCACCTTGAAACCATTTCTACGCCATTAAATAGATCTTTTTTAAGAGTGGTGATCGGGCGACTCTGTAATATACTGAATTTTCCATTTTCATAAGCCCATTCTATGTCACACGGAAAACCAAAGTGCTTTTCAATTTTTAAAACAAGTTCTGAAAGCTCAAGTATACGATCGTCAGTCAAACACTGTTTGTTTTCTTGAATATTTTTATTAATTATTTTTCGAGGTTCTTTTTCTACAACATAACTATCAGGCGTAATAGAGCCCGAAACCACGACTTCACCGAGGCCTAAACCTGCTTCGATAATAAGCTGGTTGCGATCTTCAGTAACAGGATGTACAGAGAAGGCTACGCCAGAAACTTCAGATTGGACCATTTTTTGGATAATGACCGCAACAGAGATTTTGCTACCACGCATACCCTTTTCAAATCGATAGAAAATAGCTCTCGGTGTAAAAAGTGAGGCCCAACATTTTCTTACATTATTAAGTAAATTCTCTTTATCAGTATTGAGAAAACTTTCTAATTGCCCGGCCCAAGCATTTTCGGAACCATCTTCTGCTGTAGCAGACGATCGAACAGCTAAAAATTTTGAGCCTAAAATATTAAATCCTGTAATAACTTCTTTTGATATTTCTTCTGGTATTTCTGTATTTTCAATCAGATCTCTTATTTTTTCAGAAGCAAATTCTACAGTATGGATGACTTCATGATCAACCGTAGCCAGAATAGCTTCGATTTCTTGAACCAAATCTGTTTCTTGAAGAAAATAGTCAAAAGCACTCGACAGAAGAACAAACCCATCTGGAATGGGAATACCTGCTTGAATCATTTCTCCTAAAGATGCCCCCTTACCGCCCGCTATGTCGGTATCTTTTTTATTTAAGATATCAAATTTAGCTGTAAATGCCATTTTATACCCCTTCTTCTTTTAATTTGAGGGCGGCGGCGTGGGCGGATTTAGAGAGTTTTTTAGGAATTTTGATTGTAAGATGTGCAAGGATATCACCACGAGATTTGTTGTAAGGCACACCCTTACCTTTTATGCGCAAAATATCCCCAGTCGAGGCGCCTTGAGGGATTTCAAGCTGTGAAATACCGTCCAAAGTTTCTACATTATACGTACCCCCCAAAAGAGCGTCAGAAAGTTTGATATCAAAATTCATCACTAAATCAGCACCCTGTTTTATAAATGTTTTATGCTTACGCACATGAATCTTCACATACAAATCGCCAGCAGTACCGTGTGGCAAAGCCTCACCCATACCAGCAAGACGAATCATTTCACCATTGTCGATGCCCTGCGGAATTTTTATTTTAATGTCCTCTTCTTTTTTCAAAACCCCAACCCCATTACAAACAAAACATTTTTCTTTTGGAACTTTGCCAGTACCACCGCATTCATCGCATACACGGTTCATCTCAAAGGAACCAAAGATAGAGCGCTTCACTTCGTGAATTTTGCCTTTGCCGTTGCAAGTTTTGCAGTCGATTTTTTCAGACGAGCCAGGTTTAGAACCACTTCCTTTACAAGTGGTGCACTCCGAAACTTTACTTAACACGACAGTGCGTTCACCACCAAAAATAGATTCTTCAAACGAAAGTTCAATGTCGATAGAAATGTCTCTCCCTCGCTGCGCTCGGGACCTACGGCCTCCACCACCAAAAAATTCTCCAAATATATCACCCAAGTCAAATCCTTCACCAGAAAAACTAAAGCCGCCACCATTACTTGGGTCAAATCCTGTCTGACGCACAAAATCCTCCCAATTGCCACTGAAGCCTCCAGTATTACCTCCTCCAGCCTGCGCAAAAGCATCACCATAAGTATCATATTGTGACCTTTTTTTATCGTCGGAAAGCACCGAATAGGCTTCGTTTACCTCCTTAAATTTATCGGCACTACCACCACTTTTATCAGGATGGTATTGATGAGCTAGCTTCCTAAAAGCCTTTTTTATTTCATCTTTGGAGGCTTTCTTTTGGACACCTAAGATGTCGTAGTAGTTCTTAGCCATACACTCTTCATTATATCAGAAAATTATGATTTTGTCTCACCCGGATTTTCCTTCGGGTCGCCAGCTTGTCCTGAAGAAGTCTCTGATGGAGGAGGATTTTTGGAAAGATGTTCACCTATTTTCTGCATCTCAGACGAAAGTTCTTCCGTAGCTTTCTTTATATCTTCTACACTTTCCCTATTCTTTGCTTCCTTCAATTTTTCTATATTTCCATTTATACCTGTTTTTATTTCATCGCTTATTTTTCCTTCTGAGTCTTTTAGAGCTTTTTCGGCAGTATATATGAGTTGCTCAGCCAAATTACGAGCTTCAGCAACTTCCTTTTTCTTTGCGTCATCGGAAGCATGAGCCTCAGCATCTTTTTTCATTTTTTCTATTTCATCTTGGGAAAGGCCAGAGCTACCTTCAATCTTGATTGATTGCTCTTTACCTGAGGTTTTGTCTTTAGCTTTCACATCCAAAATACCGTTGGCGTCGATGTCAAATGTGACTTCCACCTGAGGAACACCGCGCGGTGAAGGAGGAATACCATCAAGAATAAACCTACCTAAAGTCCTGTTGTCAGCAGAGAGAGGTCTTTCACCTTGCACCACATGTATCTCGACACTGGTTTGATTATCAGCCGCAGTGGAAAATACTTGGGAACGTGAAGCTGGAATAGTAGTATTGCGTTCGATTAGTTTAGTAGCTACTCCTCCCATGGTTTCTATGCCAAGAGAAAGAGGAATAACATCAAGAAGAAGAATGTCTTTCACATCACCACCGATAATACCTCCTTGGATAGCAGCGCCAAGAGCCACAACTTCATCAGGATTAATAGTCTTATTAGGATCCTTGCCAAAAAACTTTTTTACCTCCTCTGTAAGTTTAGGCATTCTCGTCTGTCCACCGACGAGCACCACCTCATCTATTTCCCCCACTTTGAAAGGTGAGGATTCTAAAGCACGCTTGGTAATTTCCATCGCCCTCTGTATAAATTCATCGGCAAGTTCCTCGAGTTTAGCTCGATTCATTTTGATAAGTAGGTGACGAGGACCAGAAGAATCGGAAGTGATAAAGGGAATATTTATTTCAGTATCTGTAGCTGTAGAAAGTTCAATTTTGGCTTTTTCAGCCGATTCATCCAAGCGCTGAAGAGCCAGAGCATCGCCACGCACATCGATACCGCTCTCCTTTTTAAACTCATCGGCAATCCAATTTAGTATCTTTTGGTCGATATCTTTACCTCCTAAGTGTGAATCGCCATCAGTCGCTTTTACTTCCACCACATCGTCACCTACTTCCAAGATAGAAATGTCAAAAGTACCACCTCCAAAATCAAACACAGCTATTTTTTCATCTTTCTTTTTATTAAATCCATACGCAAGAGCGGCAGCAGTCGGCTCGTTGATAATTCTTTTGACATCGAGGCCTGCTATCTGTCCCGCATCTTTGGTAGCCTTACGCTGTGCGTCATTGAAATATGCAGGCACAGTGATGATAGCTTCAGTTATTTTCTCTCCCAATTTCGCCTCCACATCGGCTTTTATTTTAGAAAGGATCATAGCTGAAATTTCTTCCGGACGAAGATTTTGTTCGTTCATTTTTACTAGTACTCCACCAGAATCTGATTTGGAAACTTCGAATGGTACCGAACCTTTATCTTTTTGCACTGCCGGCTCGTCAAAATTGTGACCAATGAATCGTTTGATGCCAAAGACAGTATTTCTTGGATTGGTTACTGCCTGCCTTTTAGCTAAAAGGCCGACCAATCGTTCGCCTGTTTTGGAAACAGCGACAATAGAAGGAGTCGTGCGAGCTCCTTCAGAGTTTTCAATTATTTTAGGTACTCCAGCTTCCATCACCGCCACGGCGCTATTTGTAGTACCTAAATCAATTCCAATTATTTTTGACATAGTATTTGAATTAAAAGATTAAAAGAAGTAATAATGGAAAAATTGATAATCAATTCGATTAGAATTATAAAGCTTTCACTGATTTATGAGTAGTTGACATATTAGAAGTAGGGTGTTATTTTAAATTTGGAGGCCCCATCATGTTTTGGATTCTGGTATTACCTGTTTTACTAGTGCTGATTTTGTTCATTCGCTGGTGGTCTCAAACCAGCGACCAAATGGCCAAGGACTTGGACGAAACCCACGACTAGGCTAGGCCAAAACTCTCCAACACCGCCGAGGACGCCATGTCGTTCTCGGCGTTTCTCGTTTATATGTTTTAGTTACTTTTATATTCCCCTACTTTCACTTTAGCAGTGCGGACGATACGACTATTGAATAGGTAGCCAGGTTGAGTCACCTCGAGAATTTTATGATCATCTTCTTCTTTTTCAACAGGAAGCATGACGATAGCTTCGTCACGAGAAGGATCGAATTTTTCGCCTAGAGGATAAATTCTTTTTATTCCTTGGGCTTCAAGCGCCGAAAGAAGTTGAGTATAAATATACTCGATGCCTTTGGTCCACTCTTTTGGCAAGCTACCCCATACTTCCTTATTAGCCATCGCCATATCGAAACTATCGAGAGACGGTAGAATCTCCATAATTAAATTTTCATTGGCAAACTTAGCAAATTCCTTTTTCTCTTCTTCCAAGCGTTTCCTTGCATTTACGCTATCAGCTCGTTCTTTCTGCCAGCCAGTCAAATATTCCTGAGCTTTTTCTTCGCTTTCTTTCAATTTAGCTCGAAGTTTTTTTACTAAATCAGTAGGGCCTTCGGCTTCTCCGTCTTCAGTTGTTTCTATTATTTCCTCATCCATAAATATAGAAGGGATTATCTCTTACTCCACTGCGGAGCTTTGCGGGCTTTCTTTAAACCAAATTTGCGTCGCTCTTTGGCACGAGGATCACGCTTTAGAAAACCGACTGACTTTAGATTTTTACGTAAATTTTCATCATACAAAGTCAGAGCTTTGGCCAATCCCTGTCTTAGAGCTTCAGCCTGAGAATGAATACCACCACTTTTTATATGAACTACCACTTTAAAATTACCTGCTTTCGCCGCAGTAATAGAATCGTGGACGACATGACGCAATTCAACAGTAGGAAAATAGTTGTCAAGATCGCGCTCATTGATTTCAAAAACTGTTTTGGAAGCTGGAGTGATACGCACACGAGCAACGGAAGTCTTGCGCCTACCTATACCCTCGACATATTTATCTGTAGTTTTCGCGATCACCATAATTTTAATTTTCAATAACTAAATTTTTTATAATACGGGGACGGAGTTTATTTATAGGAAGCATACCATATACAGCTTTCCTGAAGACTTCCTTCATTCCCTTATCAGCGACCAATTTCTTCATAGTCGTTTCCTTCAGACCACCTGGATAACCTGAGTAATTTTTATATTCCTTAGTAATCATTTTTTTATTAGTGACATCAGCTCGAGAAACATTGGTAATCTTTACCTTAAGATCAGGGTATTTATTCCGAGCAAAATCAGTAGCAGTTTTACCCATTAGGATCTTAGCAGCCTGTGAAGCCACTCTACCTATTTTTTTTCCTTGTGCATCAATGATGTATTCCATGATTTTTATACAAATTCTATAACCGCCATGGGACTACCGTCAGATTTTCTGTTGCCCAATTTTACAATCCTGGTAAAACCACCTCTTCGATCTTCATATTTTTTCGAAATTTTACTTACAAGGATTTTGGTAGCCGCGCTTCCGATGACGGTAGCCAGGCTACGGTGGGCGGCCACTGTAGCTTTTTTACCACTTGTCACCAATTTCTCGACAAAAGGTCTGAGCTCCTTAGCCTTCGGTTCTGTAGTTTTTATTTTTTCATGCAAAACTAAAGAGCGCGCAAGGGAATTGAGTAGAGCTTTTCTCTGCTTCCTAACCCTACCAAATTTTCTGTTTGCATTACCGTGTCTCATGCTTTATTTCAATGTAATACCGTGCTCACCTAATACTCTTTTTATTTCAGCTACGCCCTTTGCCCCAAGGCCTTCGATTTCAAGAATGTCTTTTTCCTTCTTACGAGCAAGCCCCCCCACTGTCCTTATATTAGCACCAGTAAGAGCATTCAAAGTCCTCGAGGAAAGATCGACTGATTCTATACGAGTTTTTAGGAATTCAGAATCCATCTCTTCAGCTGGTTTATTAACAGAATTTTCGGTATTGCTATTTTCGTTTTCCAAATCTAGCCCGACAAAATCCTTTTCTTCAAAACCTACAATAGCTTTGAGCTGGTTGATCATTATCTCGATGGAACGAGAAAGAGCTTCATGAGGAGTAAAAGTACCATCCGTCTCGATAGTTATGCGTAGTCTGTTAAAATCAGTCCTGTCCCCAACACGCATATTTTCTACTTCATAACTAGCTCTTTTGATGGGAGTAAAATTGGCGTCCAGTGCGATAGTGCCGATATCGACTCGCGATTTAGAAATAGCATCACGAGTGACGAAGCCAAGCCCCTGCTCTACTGTAAAATCAATATTTAACTCCGTGTTCTTATCGGTGACAGTAGCGATAACAAGATCTGGATTTAATATTTCTACCTGGCCCGGAGCATCTATCATTTTGCCAGTAACCTCATTTATCCCTTTCACTTTTAAGCTCAAAATTTGAGGTTCGTTCGAGTTTATACGCAGACGCAACTTCTTGATATTTAGCATTATAGTCACAGCATCCTCCTTTATGCCAGCAATGCTCTGAAATTCATGGTCAATACCGGCTATCTTGATAGAAGTTACCGCTGCTCCTGGAAGAGATGAAAGAACTATACGACGGAGGCTATTGCCCAAAGTGAAGCCATAGCCTGGGTGAAGACCGTCTATTTCATATATACCTTTAAAACCCTCTTCGAGGACAATGCGAGGCTTCGATGGCAGTACTATAGTATTGTCTGTCATGGGATGGTTAAAAATTAAAAAATTATAAATGGAAAAACAATTGTACTACTATCTTTGATAAAATTCAATGACCTGTCCCAAATCGAACATCAGGGCATTTTCTGGTGCCACAGGTTTACCTTTTACAGTGGCGGTCTTCTTTTTATCATCATAAGAAAGCCATGGTAGTAATTCCCTCTCTATACCCTTTTCTAATATAGAGGCGAACAGAGGACTGGTCTTACTTCCCTCTCTTAGGCCAATCTCGTCGTCCACATTCACTCGACAAGAAGGCACTCTAGACTTCCTGGCATTTACAGTAATGTGTCCATGAGAAACCATTTGTCTCGCGGCACCATGGGTAGGCGCAAAGCCAAGACGCCAAACAACATTATCTAAGCGTGATTCTAAAAGTGAGAGGAGTTCTGAGGCGGGGATAACTCCTTTTTTCGAAAGAGCTTCTTTCACATAATTTTTAAATTGTTTTTCGCTCACTCCATAAAAAAATCTAGCCTTCTGCTTTTCGGTAAGCTGTAAGCCAAAGTCAGTTTTAGGACGACCTCCACGACGTGACTTTTTTTCTTCAGAGAGAGCAAACTTTTGAGTTTGAGTTTTCTCAAATATTGGAGCACCAAGTCGACGAGCTATTTTATATTTTGGACCTATTCGCATAAAATTTTAATTTAAAATTTACAATTTTTATTTAAACTCGACGAGGCTTTTTAGGCTTTGGGCCATTGAAAGGTACAGGGGTAGAATCTTTTATAGATATAATATTTATACCCTTTGAAATAAAACCACGGATACCTGACTCTCGTCCTGAACCAACCCCTTTCACTACTACAGCTACCTCTTTCATACCGAGAGTTTGAGCTTTGGCGGCCAAAATTTCCCCGACCTTTGCAGCAGCAAAAGGAGTGCCTTTTTTAGCACCTTTAAAACCCAAAGCACCTGAGGAGGAGAATCCTAAAACATTACCTTTCTTGTCGGCTAGGACTAGTTTGGTGTTATTATATGTTGATTCTACGTTCAAAATACCGCTATCAAAATGCTTCTTGACTGAAGTGATTACCTTTTCCCCTTCTGGAGACCCATCTTTATTTTCCTCTTCTTTTTTTACAATTCTTTTCTTACCCATGTTTAATTATTTTTTATCAACTGCACGACGACCGGTACCCATAGTCTTACGAACATTGCCCCTGCGAGTACGAGAATTTGTCTTAGTCCTTTGACCTCTTACCGGCAACGTTCTTAAGTGCCGAAGGCCTCGATAAGCTTTTATATCCTTGAGACGCTTTACATTATTTGCCACTTCTCTCTTTAAATCGCCTTCCACAGTAAGGCCTTCGATTATTTTCCTCAAGTGATTTTCTTTTTCAGAATTTACATCTTTCGGTTTGGCGGCATGTTCGACTTTGGCTTCAGTCAAGATTTCTTGAGCACGAGAACGACCTATACCATAGATAGCGGTAAGACCTATCTCTAATCTTTTATTCTCAGGTATTGTGATTCCCAGTATTCTCATATTTATCCTTGACGTTGTTTATGACGAGGGTTCGACTTACAGATGACATAAACCAAGCCCTTTCTTCGGACGACTTGGCATTTGGCGCACATCTTTTTTACTGAAGCCTTTACCTTCATTCTTTAAAATTTATTTAATCCAAATTACAATCTTTTAATGATCCTTGCTCTGCCCCCATACGGATCGAGAGCGAGTTCAACCTTATCACCTACCATTACCCTAATTTTATGCAAACGCATCTTGCCGGACAGATAGGCAAGCACCTCCTCTTTATCTTGACCCAGATCTATCTTAAAAAGCGTGTTTGGAAGAGCTTCTACCACTATTCCAAGAGAAATTTCAGGACTTTGGGACATAAATATAAATCAAGATCTAGGAGTTTTATATGATAACAAAGAGGGTTAATTTAGTCAACATTTAGATGTATCTTGGCCAAATCCTTAGGAAAAGCCCCTTTCCATATAGGGCGAACAGAAGCAGAAGCTTTATAGACCGCAGGAAAACCGGCCATGACAGTGTTTAATTCATCCTTGTCTTTGCCTGCTAAATTTTCAGCAATGGTAACACCAGGGATAACGGCATATACAGTAGCCTGGCCCTCTATATTAAGAGGCAATGTGTCCGTGCTAGAAACTAACGATGGGGTAAAACCAGAATAATAAGAAGCTTTTAGGTTTTTATAATCTCTGATTTCTAGATCAAGGCCTTCCCAAGAAGAAAGATAAGAAGAACCTATAGCGGAGGATATGGATTGTTTATTTAGAATAATCACCTGGGCAGTTACCTCCCTCCTCAAGATGGCAGTATCTCCCGTAGAGTCACTTTGTGGTAAATCTTTAAATACGTAGACAATAATACCGTCGAGGAGAACAAACTCTTCTGGGATCTGCGACTCTATCTCTTTCTGAAGATCTACCTTTAGTGAAGCATCGAGTTTTTCCAAAGCAGTGACCTTATCAGTTAGAGCTACTTTTTTCATTCTACCAATAAAACCTCCTTGTATTTCTCCTATAGAATCCGCATAAAAACCTTTGAAACGAGCTGGGTCATTTTTGAAACCAGGAACCGTAAAACTAGTCTCTGCTACATTATATTTCTCACCAGATTCATCGGCCACCAAGGAAGTAACAACAGAACCAGGACCAGATGATGTTTTACCAGGAACCACGATAGACTCGGGAATTCTAAACACCAATCCATCCTTGGTTTCGAATCGAGTCCTCGCGATAAGACGCTGGGATTCAGAACTAAAATTATTGTATACAGTGATCTTACCTTCTGCTTTTTTCTCCACCATTTCCTCTCCATTTGCAGACACTTCTGTCTCACCTTCACGCTTCAGGGATATTATTTCGTAATGGAGAGCTGGCGTATTAGTAGAGTTCGAGACCAGAAGAGAAGCTTTGTAAGCTTTGAGTGCCAGATTAATTGAGACTGATTCAGACTTTGGAGTAATCGATATATTAGCGGAAGTAAAAATGGTCATCATTCCGAAAATAAAACCGACAATAACGAAGAAAGCTAGCGTGATGGCAATTTTACCCTTCTTTGCTTTTCTGGCTTTACTAGGGAATGCTGGTGGCACAAAAAAAGAAGATGGTGATGACACATTCACTCCTGATTCTTCTGGAGTATGCATTTCGACAGCTGCTGGTTCGAGCTCTTTTTCTTTATTTAAAAATACAGCTCTACCTCGCCTTCTAGCTCCACCACCCATGACGGGGACATCGCGTATACTTCGTCTTTCTGGAGGCACCACATCTTGAAAAAAATTTTTGGGCATAGTATTAGAACTTAACTTGATACATATTATAGCGTACCTACGGCTGAATTGAACACAATCTTTTCCACATCGATATTTTTCAGCAAAGCAACTTCATGATTTTCTCCAAAAATGGCATCGTAAAAGATATCCGCCATTTTTTGATTATGACAAACTAACTTTTTTTCTCCTTGAGTATACAGCTCCGTGCAAGCCTTTATGACCAAAGTCTTCCACTCACCTACAACTTTATCAAAAGCAGATTTTACAAGTGCTGAAACTTCAGGAGTAAGTGCCTGCTCATGAACTAGTCGTATATAGGAGAGAGCAATATCACGAGTAGTATTCGATTCTTCCATAACCTTTTCTATTATATCTTCTTCACCTATATCAACAAACTTAGATTTGTATACAAGAGACGAGCCTGGAGTTATCGAGGTGATACACGTATTATCAGCTTCCACGTTAATATATAGTACGGGATTATTTTTTACAGTTTTGTTGATATATAAAGCAAGGGATTTGGGTAAAGTTATTATTTCTGGCTCTAGTTCAGTATGAAATTTTACATCTTTCTTCAATATATCAAGTATCCCCGCCGCGGCAGTATATATAGAAGCTCCGATCATAATATTTTTTGATTTTTTACCAGACGGCTCAGGTACAATATAGCCATTCAAGGTAATGGAGTTAACAACTGTCTCTATAATAGTTTTCTTGTATGTATAAGCCGCGACTGGATGTGCAGAGGGTAAACCTCCAGTATCAATATTTCTCAAAGCTTCCTCCATATTTTTTTGGGAAAGAATGGTTGCCACAGAAGAAGAACCAATTTGTATATTATTTTTTTCTTCCACAACAAACCAGGGGTAGAAAATAACGACTTGGGAACTTTTTATTTTTATTCTATCTGTATCACCTATTTTTTTGCGTGTGGCTTCTACGAGCTTTGCGAAAGCTTTGTTCAAAATGTCAGAAAATTCTTTTATTTTCTCTTGGGTCAAGCCGTCCTCGGCTACAATCCTGTGGGACATCGACACTTCACTTAAAGCCGAAAATTTGTCCCCTTCGATTGCAAGTAAATGTAAATCCAAAGACCTATCGCGTACTTCCACGACTACATGAAAACCATTTTTATTTTTTTTAGATCCTGACAAAAAAGCCACTCCTAAATTATAGCAGATATCACACTATTCAAGTATTGCTTTGATGCGGCGGATGCCTTGGGAAATGGCTTCTTCTTTGAAGATTTTGAAAACTCTATCCTTCCGGCTACTGCCGTCAGGACCTACAACACTAGCGAGCTCGCTAGTGTTTACGGCATGCGGTCCACCGCAAAATTCTTTGGAATAGGCAGACTCGAGCGAGTCGCCAATATAATAAACAGAAACTTCGTCCCCATATTTATCGCCAAAAAAGTGTAAGGCTCCCATTTTTTCCGCTTCTTCTTTTTTCATTACTATTTTATTTACAGGCAAACCGCTCTTTATCTTCCCATTCACAATATCCTCTACTTTTTTCTTTTCCTCGTCTGTCATTTTCGCTGAATGTGAGAAATCGAACCTCAACCTCTCCGTAGTAATATTGCTCCCTTTCTGCTCCACATGGCTTCCTAACACATCCCGTAAAGCCTGATGCAACAAATGTGTGGCAGTATGATACTTCACCTCCATCTCGCTATGCCCCGCTAATCCCCCCTTAAATTTCTGCTCCATTCCAGATTTAGAAATCTCTTGGTGCTTCTTAAACTCATTTTCAAACTCCTGAATATTTAATTGGGGAAATTTATCCCGTATAACATCTAGAGGTAATCCATAAGTATTAAACAAGCCAAATGCCGTCTCTGGATCAATGTTGTTTAGTTTATCGAGTTCCTTTTTTCCTAAATTAAGAGCAACTATAAATTGTGATCTTTCTTTATCAATAACCTCCCAAATGATATCTCTTTTTAATTCTGGAAACTTTACTATTGTTAAATCGAAAGCAAGTTTTATTTCTACCGCTTCAAATTGAGCTAAAATCCTCCTCAGAATGCGGCGCAATACAGATTCAGCTCCCTTATTACCTGGATACACACCATCGCTAATCATAAAACTCACAGCACGAGCATGATCTACAAGTATTCTTTTTTTTCTAACACCTAATCTCTCAGATAACAGATCGATTAATTTTTTAAATAGATCAGTATCAAAAACAGTAGGTACTTTTTGCACTACTTTAGCCAAGCGTTCGAGACCCATACCCGTGTCTATGCCTTTTATTTCAAGAGGTCGAAGATTTTTATTCTTATCTTGGTAGAATTCATTAAATACAATATTCCAAATCTCTATACCATCCACATAAATCTCCGTCGTTGGTCCACACGGTCCTTCTTCACCCGTAGGTCCCCAGAAGTTATCTGCTCTGCCAAACTTTTTCACTTCTATACTCTGATCTATACTTTTCCAAATCTCCTCGGACTCTACATCGGCGGGTACTCCCTCTTCGCCCTCAAAAACCGTGACATAATCGATTTTCAAGTTCATCTCCTTGGTTACGAAATCGTATGCGTATTGGATGGCTTCTTTTTTCCAATAGCCACCAAAACTGAAATTCCCTAGCATCTCAAAAAAGGTGAGGTGCCTCTCATCCCCTACTTCTTCAATATCTGAAGTCCTGACGCATTTTTGAATCGATGTGGTATTTTTCGAATTAAAATCTACCTCCGGATCTTTCTTGCCAATATAATACGGCTTAAATTGTTGCATGCCTGCTGTAGTGAAAAGGACTGAGGAATCTCCTTCCGGTACAAGTGAGCTAGAAGGAACAATTTTATGCCCCCTTTCCTCGAAGAATTTTAAAAACTTTTGACGTATTTCAGTAGAAGTCATTCTTAATATAATACATTTTTAAAACATAAAAAAAAGGCCGGGAAGCTTAGGACTTGCTTCCCGGCAATTTCGTTTGAAGAAAAGACTCCATCTCCTCGCTTCCATACAAGGAGAGGACCATCTCTAATGGTACCCTTAATTAAGGTGCAAGTCAAAGTTATCCACAACTAGAAGATGAATCTTTTCTTGCGATGGAAAGCAATTGCGAAGCGATGAGATTCAGAGTTGGCAAGGAGAATTTCTTTTTTGTATTTAGAAGCAAATTTCTGATCACCCAAAATATCTTTGGGTTTGTGTCTTTCATCTTTTACCACACTAACTATCTTCAAATCTTTACTTTTTTCCATTTTTGCTTCTTTTAATACTCTCTCTGTAATGTTCAGTTGGGCGAGCCCCCCATCAACAACAACCAGATCTGGACTTGGCCATTCAGGGTGATTGAATCTGCGAGTCAATACTTCGGAAAGAGCTTTGGTATCATCTGCCCCGAGCTGACCTTTTATTTTAAACATCCGATAATCGCTTTTCTTAATTTCCCCGTTTTCGACTACAGTCATTACTCCTACAATATTCGTGCCCGATGTATGAGAAATATCGTAAGCCTCTATCCTAAGATTACTTCCCTCTTTCTTTGATTTTATTAAAGCAATATCGTTTATATGCTGAAGAGCAAAAATTTGTTTTTTGACCTTATTGGCTTCTTCGAAATTTTTTTGTTTTGCCAAGACTCGCATCTCTTTTTCCAACATCTTAAGCAAAACTTTCTTCTTGCCTTGGAAAAACAGTTTGATATTTCTTATAGTTATTTTGTATTTTTTCTCGGAAATTCTGCCAGTACAAACACCCGGGCAAAGACCAATTTGGGAATTAAAGCAGGGTTTAGTATTGGGCACACAATTATCTCTAAATGGAAAAATTTTGCGAACAATTTTCAAAGCTACTCTTAATTCTGAGCTGTTTGGGAATGGGCCAAATATCCCACCCTGCACCCTCCCCTTGATTAAGGGGAGGGAATTCAATTCTCTTTCTCTATGTATTAAAACTCTTGGGAATTTCTCCCGCGTTATCACGACATAGTTCCAACTTCTTTGATCTTTACCTTTGGTGTTGTAAATAGGGTTATGTTTTTTTATCAGCTCTGCTTCTAGAATTAAGGCTTCTAAAACAGAGTCGGTCTCTTGGAATTTAATTCTTATTTTTTGCAACATCATTTTTTCGATGAGCGGCCCCCGCTTCAAAGCAATATCTCCTGCAAAATAGCTCCTTATTCTGTTTCGAAGTGAAGTAGCTTTGCCAATATACATAATCTCCCCCTTTTTATTGAGGAAAAAATAGACCCCTGGACTGCCTGGTAATGGTTTTGGCTTTATCACACGAGAATGCTATCATATTTTTATACAAAATTATGTCTAAAATAAGTCTGGAACCATACAAAGGAGTGCGAGATTTTTACCCAGAAGAGAGGGCGGTGCAAAACTATATTTTCAGAGTGTGGCAAAAAGTAGCTGAAAGTTATGGTTATGAAAGATACAACGCTTCGATACTCGAACCGCTTGACTTATACAAATCAAAAAGTAACGAAGAAATAGTAAACGAACAAATCTATTCCTTCAAAGACAGGGGCGATCGAGAGGTAGCTCTCAGGCCAGAAATGACTCCGACTGTAGCCCGCATGATCGCAAATAAAATAAATGAAATTCCATTCCCTGCTCGCTGGTACTCCATAGGTAGTTTCTATCGCTACGAAAAACCGCAAAGAGGTAGGCACCGAGAATTTTGGCAATTGAATGTCGACCTTTTTGGTAATAAAAGTATTTCCTCTGATATAGAAATAGTCTCTATGGCTCCAACTATTATGAAAGCTTTTGGGGCTAAAGAGGAGGATTATGTACTCTACGTAAACAGTAGAGAATTAATGGATGATTTATATGATTCACTAGAAATACCTGTGAAAGATAGACAAGCGATATCGAGAATAATAGATAAAAAAGATAAAATTTCTGAAGAAACATTTAGAGACAGCTTAAAAGAGTTGGCAAGCGAGAAAGCTACAGAACAATTAACTTCATTATTAAATTCGAAAAATGCTATATTTGAAAAATTAGGCGACAAGGAGTCAGCCAAGTATTTACTCGATCTTTTAGAAAAACTCACTAAAATCGGCATAAAGAATATCGAGTTCAATCCCAACTTAGTGCGTGGGTTCGATTATTACACGGGTATCATATTTGAAGTGTTTGATACTAATAAGGAAAATAATAGATCCGTATTTGGTGGTGGGAGATACGATGAACTTGTAGAAATGTTTAGTGGTAAAGAAGTCCCAGCTGTGGGCTTCGGTATGGGAGATGTGACAATACAAAATTTTCTAGAGACTCATAACCTACTACCAAAATTTGAATCAACTACAAAAATTTGGATTTGTTTAGCTCCTGATACGGCAGCAGAAGAAGCAGACAAAGTGGGAAATAAATTGAGGAAAATTGGCATAAACACAGCTATAGATATTTCAGGAAGGAAACTTGGAGATCAAATTGCGGGAGCAGAAAAAAGAAAAATCCCTTATGTATTAGTGGTAGGAAAAGACGAACTAGAAAAAGGACAGTTTAAACTGAAAAATATTGAAACTAGGGAGGAGAAGGAATGTAGCTTGGAAGAAATAGTTAAGATGATACAATAATGGCCGCATGCGCAAAGTAGTATTCGACATAGAAACAAGGAATTTTTTTCAAGAAGTCGGTTCAAACAATCCGGTTGATTTGTCTATATCAGTTGTCGGTATCTATGATTCTCATACCGATTCTTATTCCACCTATTTGGAAGAAGAGTTACCACGACTCTGGCCGATACTGGAGACGACCGATATTTTAATCGGTTTCAATTCAGATCATTTTGATATCCCTTTGTTGAATAAATATTACCCTGGGAATTTAGATAAAATAAAAAGCCTAGATATTTTGAAAGAAATTCACAAAGTTGCAGGAAGAAGAATGAAACTCGATCAGTTGGCTGAAGGAACACTGGGTGTAAATAAAAGTGGTAATGGACTGGAAGCTCTACAGTGGTGGAAAAAGGGTGAAATAGAAAAAGTAAAAAATTACTGTCTTCATGATGTACGAATCACTCGCGATTTATACGAATATGCTCGCAAAAACAATAAACTCATCTTCAAAGAAGGTCCAAATTTAAACGAAATTAAACTCGACACTTCCACCTGGGAATCAATCGTCGACCCCTCCATCATGAATCGCACCCTCCCCTTTTAAATACGAAGGCCCCAGGGGCTGGCGTCAGGATGGCGTTCACGACGAGCTAGGAAGAATTGAGAAAAACCGAATACGGCAAGGAGCACTCCAGCGATAAGGCGGAAATAGACCCAAGCATCTTCACCTAGTAGACGCCAGACTAATTCATTACTTATAGCTGTCAGTATAAAAGCTATTCCCCATCGTAAAGAAAGTATTCTCCAACACTTGTCACTGACATGGAACATAGTTTGGAAAAGAGGCTTCAATAAAGATTTATTAAAATACAAACCACCTAAAACAAAAAGGCCGAATAAGCCATTATACAATGTATACTCAGCTACTAGCCAAATAGGATCGTGCATAAATAAAGTCAATAATCCAAAAAATAATATAAAAACGCTAGAGAGAATAGAGAACATCGGTAAACGTTTGTCGCGCACTAAGGATGCAGAGAGAGCCACAAGGGTACCAACCACAAGAAAGGTAGTGCCAGGAAAAAAACCAAGAAATTCGGTCCCGAAGAAAAAGGCGATGACAGGCCCGAATTCTATGAAAAACGAGATGACAAAACTTCTAGTAAGCATATTTTTGAATTATATGATATTACTCGTCTTTAAGCTGTTTTAAGAGAAACTGTCCGAAAGATTTTATTTGGAAATCGTCGTATATAGTGAGAGTGGTAACAGAAGGAATAATCTTTTCAAAATCAGATACAATTTTATCTAGTTTAGTTTTATCTTCTAGCAAATCAGTCTTGGTCAGAACGACAATTTCTTTTTTATTCAAAAGTTCTTTATCAAAGTGTGAGAGTTCACTTCTAATTATGTTGTAAACATTTATAGGATCTTCATTTTCGAGAGAAACTAGATGAACTAAAATTTTGGTACGGCGTATATGACGCAGAAATTTATGACCCAAGCCTTTTCCTGTAGCAGCTCCTTCTATAAGACCAGGAATATCAGCGATGATGAAGCCATACATTTCACCCAAGTTTGGTTCAAGAGTAGTAAAAGGATATGCACCCACTTTACTATTGCTTCTAGTAAGCTCGTTCAATAAACTAGTTTTACCTGCATTCGGTAAACCGATAAAACCAGCATCCGCCACAAGTTCGAGCTCTATATAAAATTCGGCTTCTTCGCCTTCAGTACCTGGGGTTGATTCCCTTGGACTTTGGTTTGTCGAAGCTTTGAATGATTCATTACCCCTACCTCCATTACCACCTTTCAAAACAAGAACCCTCTCTCCATCCTTTATAAGGGAAAATTTTCGGCCAGTTTTTTTATTGGTAATGATAGAGCCGATTGGAAGTTCGATATCCAGGTCTTTACCTTGAGCTCCGTGAAGGCTTTTACTACCTCCCATTTCACCATTACCAGCATCGAACTCCTTCTGGGCCTTATATTTCGAAAGCAAATGAGTATCCCGCACAGATACAACGTACACATCACCTCCCTTACCACCATCGCCCCCAGCTGGGCCACTCCACTCTTTTCCCTTCTCGTGAAGCCAGCGTACTACGCCATTACCCCCTCGGCCTGCCTTTGCGAAAATAGTTATTTCATCAGTAAATGCCATGTAATTTTCTTGCTAGAAAAAGTAGAGTATCACCCCAGCCAAAAGAAGTCGATATACGATAAAAACGTTGAAGGAATTTCTGGAAAGAAATTTGATCAAAAATTTTACAGAAATAAGACCTGAAAGAAACGCTACAAAAAAACCTACCCAAACAGTAGGATCAGAGTAAGAAAAAGAAGGAGAAACAGAATCAAAAATAATTTTTAATCCAGCGCCGACAGAGATAGGGATATAGAGAAGAAACGCAAATTTGATAGCTTCTTCTCGGGAAAGGCCGAAAAAAAGGCCACCGGAAGTAGTGATGCCTGAGCGAGATATACCAGGGATCAGTGCAAAAGTTTGAAAAATGCCAATGAAGAGACCTTTGAGTGCGGTAACTCCATGAGGTTCATTATGTTCTTTTGGAATCCTATCAGCAATAAAAAACAAAACACTACCAGCAATAAGAGCATACGCAACAAACCGTGGGTTATAAAACAACTCACTTATTTGAGATTGGAAAAAAAAGCCCATAGTAGCAGCTGGTATGGTTCCCCAAAAAATAGCCGAAAGAACTTTCTTTGATCGCATAGATGGCCCTTCAGTAAAAATATCTACCACAATTCTGCGTATATCACCCCATAGAGCGATTATAACAGCGAGAAGCGTGGCACAATTTACAAATATAGCAAAGGATAAGGAGGCTCCGTCTATCGGAATCCCTAAATAACGCTGAGCAAGTATAAGATGGCCAGAGGAAGAAATAGGCAAAAATTCGGTTATACCCTGAACGAGACCTAAGAAGATTGAGTCCAAAAAAGACATGCTATAATTTTAGCATGAAAGATGCTCTACTTATACCTTTCTCTATTATAATAGCTGGAATTCTCATTGGTGGAGGATTGTACATGTCAAAAAATTCTGGAGATATTGAAGAAAAAACGATAGATGAAGCGATAAAGCAGGCTTCAAATATGGAGGCAATAGATCCAAACGACCATCTTCTTGGAAATCCCAGTGCACGAGTTATTATAGTAGAGTACTCTGATACCGAGTGTCCATTCTGTAAAGAATTTCACAAAACTCTAAGGGCTATTATGACTGAATACGGCACGAATGGTGATATGTCTTGGATATACCGACATCTACCAATTGCCGAACTACACTCCAAAGCTCCAAAGGAAGCAGAAGCTCTTGAGTGTGCTGGGGAATTGGGCGGTAATGCAAAGTTTTGGGAGTACACAAATCGTATTTACGAAATTACACCTTCAAACAACAACCTTCCCGCTTCGGAACTTACAAATGTAGCAAAACAGGTAGGTCTTTCGTCAGAAAAATTTAATGCCTGCCTTGAAAGTGGTAAATACGCAACAAAAGTAAAATCTGATGTAGATGATGCCTTTAAAGCAGGTGCCGAGGGCACTCCGTTTTCAATAATTATCGATACTAAAAATGGCGACACCTATCCAGTAAATGGAGCTTACCCATATTCTCAACTCAAAAATATTATTGATTTAATATTGCAATCTTAAAATATAATTACTAATTTTATTTTAAATATTCTGGAGTATTAGCAACCATAAAGTCCATTACCTGACGCATGACGAAGGTGGCGCCAGTAAGATTAGTAGAAGGACCATGTTCCATAACTACAAGGTAAGCATAGCGAGGATTTTCATACGGGAAGAAACCCGTAGTCCAAGAATTGACAAATGATTTCGAAGTCCCAAGTTGAGCAGTTCCAGTTTTACCAGCGATAGCGACAGAACTCATATCAAGCCCTTTTGAAGTACCTAGAGTAACCGACATGCGCATACCTTCACGAATAATTTGGTAATGTTCTTCTTTGCCACTTATCCTCTGGCCGATCGGTACTGAAGTAGTCGCTTTCTTTTCGAATCCTGGAGTTACTAAAACCCCACCATTTGCAATAGCGGCAATAGCACGCACTATTTGAAGAGGTGTCACCTGCATACCATATTGACCTATAGCAGTGTTATATGTATCCCCCAGCCGCCAAGGTTCCCCGGGAAAATTTTTTTCTTTCCATTCTGGATTGGGAATATTGCCAACAGCTTCATCTAGAGTACCTACACCAGTCAACTGACTCAGACCAAATTTCCTAAAATACTTTTCTATTTTTTCTATACCAAGCCCTTTCTGTGAGGCGAAACCCCCTCCCACTTCATAAAAATACACATTCGACGATACAGCAATCGCTTTACGCATATCAACAGCACCGTGGGCTTTCCAATCAAGAAATATGGAAGGTTGATCTGGAAAATAAGGGTTCGGCACGACAAGTTTACCAGTACTTACTATTTCTTTTTCAGGAGAAATGACTCCCTCCTCAAGAGCTCCAAAAGCTAGAAAAGGTTTAACAACTGAGCCGGGAGTATACAGCCCAGAAATAATACGATTCAAGAAAGGTTTGGCATTGTCCGTAGAATAGGTTCTTATAGTCGAAGAAGCCTGGCCATCAGTCATAAGCTGTGAATCGTATTCAGGGTAGCTCGTAAGAGTTAGTATTTCACCTGAGTTTACATCCATAATAATACCAGCCCCCCCCAGGAAACCTACTCTTTCAGAAAGACTTTTTATTTCTTGATACATCTTTTCCTGTATCCTTAAGTCCACAGCTAATTGTAAACTGTCCCCAGCTAAAGAAGGGTCAATGAGGCTCTCACTCACCAAATTTCCAGAAACATCATTCTCTGAAATCTTAAGACCATTACGACCAGCAAGTACTTCGTTAAATAAAATCTCTACACCATCTTGTGGCTCATATTCTTCCCTGAAATAAAAACCAGATGAATCTTTAGCAGGATATTTTATAAAACCAAGTAAATGGGAAAAGCCGAATTTTTCGAGATAAATTCTTCTGGGAAAATCTTCCGACTCTTCGACAATCGAATTTGAAACAAGTATTTTTCCGTTACGATCATATATCACTCCACGAGGAGCAAGTATAGGATCATGCCGTAAGCTATTGTTCTGACTTATCTCTGCGTAAACTTTACCTTTACTTATACCCAAATCCCAAAGAGTATATACGAAAAACAAAACTGCTACGAAACATATAACATAGAAAGAAACAAAACTTCTAAAAAGTATGGGACGTTCGATCCTCCCTTCAAATTGGTGTTTATCGAAATCAGGCAGATTTCTAGAATCAAGAAAAACCTCATCTGGATAAATGAATGAATACTTCTTGCCACTAAAGGTCGATAATATTTTTTTCTTTATTTTAGAAAGCATCGAATCGTATTTTGTCTCTTAATGAGATGAAAAGGATCGTTATCCCAAAACAAATCATGGTCATGACGGGAAAGTCCAAAAGAGAACCACCAAAGTATACGACATCTAATACAAATCCAGCAAAAATACTAACGTAGATTCGCTGAAATATAAAAATAGATATTAGAGCCAGGGGGAAAAATAGCCACCAAATTATAGATAGTGGAACAAAGACAAGAAAGAAAAAAATTACTGGGGAAAATATATTATTCATAATTAATCCCCTGTTTCTATGAATAAGACAGAATTACCAAGAAGGTTAAAAGGGGGGGACAGAAAAACTTTAGAAAAAGAAGCTGCTTGATCAGGCTTAATCGACACCACAATTGCGACAACAAAATCCTGTGAGCCTGGCAAGGAAAAAACATCACCTTCCCTCATTTCCATATCAAGAGGCACTTCGAGAGCGAAAGCATTACCAGTTCCAGTAAGCTCAAGTACCACCCCACTCCTTTCGGCAATCGCAGATGTCTTCATACCTGGAGAATAGTGGGTAATAACCTTAGAATTTTTTTCTTCAACTTCTCCAACCACGCCAAGAGAAACTTTGCGAGATAGAAGCACTCGATCACCTACCGACACACCATCAAGCGACCCTTTATCGACCACGACTGTTCCAAAAGGAGTTTGTGGGGCAGCTAAAATTATTTTAGTCGGAATATAATTAGCCTCTTTCTGATCGAGTGCCTGTCGAAGTGTCTGATTTTCTACCTTCTCTCGATTAAGATCAAAAAATTCTTGCCTCAAATTTATTGCTTCCTCTTTCAGTCTATTATTTTCTTCTAAGATGGGAGAGTACGGAATAAGCACCTTAGCCCAAGAGAAAATACTACTTCCGGTGGACCGAAGAGACTTTGAGATCGGGGAAAGAACCTGAATAAACAAAGGAGCAAGATCACCTTTCCATAAATAGAAAACTGTCGTACAAATAATGACCAAAGACAGAATGCCGTAAAATTTATTACGTGCTCGATCGTTATATTTATGTTTGATGAGGGGGTAAGTCATTGTCTTCCGATATGAGTACTTCTTGGTACATACCCATATTTTCAAGGATTATACCGCAGCCGCGAGCTACGGTCGCCACAGGGTCAGTCGCGACGTGTATCGGAATTTTTAACTCTTCCTCTAAAACGTCGGCAAAGCCTCTTATGAGTGCCCCGCCACCACAAAAATAAATCCCTCTTTGCATAACATCAGAAAGAATCTCAGGAGGAGTGGCCTCAAGTACTTCTTTGCAAGCTTCGATAATAGCCGCAATAGAAAATGATATAGCTTCGCGCACGTCAGAATCGGTGATCACCACTTCACGAGGCAAACCAGTAACTAAATCGCGCCCTTTGACTTTGCATTCTTCTCCAATTCCTTTCATCACCAAATTACCAATGGATACTTTGGCGTTTTCAGCAGTTTTTTCTCCAATCAAAATCTTGAACTCACTCCTGACATAACTTGATATGTCACTGTTTAATTTATCGCCAGCTACTCTCAAGTTTTTTGAGGAAACAACCCCTCCGAGCGAGATGACCGCTATGTCAGTCGTACCTCCGCCCATATCTATTATCATAGAGCCCACCGGTTCAAGTACCGGCAAACGCAAGCCTATGGCGGCAGCCATAGGCTCTTCCACGATATAAACTTCACTTGCTCCAGCAGAACGCACCGCATCTCGAACCGCACGAGTTTCTACATTTGTAATCCCGGAAGGTACACCAACTACAACTTTGGGGCCAAAAATTTTCTTCACTCCTCTTTCAGCTTTATTGAGGAGGTAAGCAATCATTTCCTCCGTAACTTCAAAATCAGAAATCACTCCGTCGACAAGAGGCTTCACAGCTACGATGTGAGCAGGTGTACGTCCAAGCATATTGTGAGCTTCAGTGCCCACAGCCACAACCTGCCCAGTCTTCTGGTTCACCGCCACAACAGAAGGTTCATTTATAATTACCCCTTTCCCTTGGACATAAACTAGGGTATTTGCAGTCCCGAGATCAATACCAATTTCATTGTGAAGTAGTCCTTTAAATCCAGCTATTTTTGAGAGTAACCAGTGCATGCTAAACAAGCCTACACGATAGAATGAAGCTCGTCCATGTGGATATTTTTTACTTCACCCGTCTTCCTATCTTTTATTTCCAGGGTGTTTTCTTTTAGGCCTTTTTCACCGACAATCACTTGTATTGGCACTCCCAAGAGATCAGCGTCAGCAAATTTTTCCCCAGCTCTCAAATCGCGATCATCATAAAGCACTTCTACCTTTTCTGAAAGTTTTTTATAAATTTCTTCTGCTTTTACTTTCACTTCTTCAGTCTCACCTAGTCTAAGCAAGTGAACATCGAACGGAGCCACTTCCTTAGGCCAAACAATACCTTTTTCATCAGAAAGAGTTTCTACAATAGTACCTAGTACACGAGCTGGCCCTATACCATAGCACCCCATGACCACAGGCATATCTTCACCAGATTCATTTTTAAATTTACACGACAAGGGTTCGGAGAATTTAACACCCAGCTTAAATATATTACCTACCTCTATAGATTTTTTCTCAACGAGTTTTGATTTGTCTATTTTTAGATCGAAAAGAACTTCATCATTGTAGACTTCTTTATTTATCGCAACCTTACTTTCTTCATTAATATAGACTGTATCCTCTCCGGCATCAGAAACTGTCTGGAATTCGTGCGAGTATTTACTAAAAACTCCACCTGAAGCAAAAGTCTTGTAAGTATTTTTTCCTATACCACATTTTTCAAAAATATTTACATAAGCATCAGAGACTTTTTCATAAAATTGGTCGAGTGACTTGTCACTCTCATGAAAAGAATATAGATCTTTCATTACAAATTCGCGGGTTCTTATCACCCCACTACTAGCCCTGATTTCATTTCTAAATTTATTTTGAAATTGATATACAGAAAACGGCAAATTCCTATAAGAAGGAACGAATTGCTCCACCATATTCGTAATCGGTTCTTCGTGTGTCGGCCCAAGACCGAGCTCCCCACCATTTTTTAAATTTGTTTTAAACCAAACATCGATAATTTCATCGTTCCATCTATTTGTCTTTTCCCATAATTCTTTTCTCTGTAGTGTCGACATAAGCACTTCCTGACCACCCAAAGCATTCATTTCATCGCGTATAATATTTTCGATTTTATGTAATACACGAAGGCCAAGAGGCAAATAGTCATACACCCCAGCCATTTCTTTATTTATAAATCCAGCTCTAATAAGAAGTGCTGCATTTTTACTCACTTCATCAGACGGTGCTTCCCTTCTCGTTTTAGTAAATAGTTGTGACTGTCGCATATTCAAAATATTAGCAAAGAATCCTATTAAAACAAATTACCAACATCACGAATAGTAATGAGAATCATCGCAAGAATAAGGAGAACGAAGCTTATAGAATTTGCGGCATTGAAAACACGAGTGCTGATGGGCGAACCTTTTATAGCTTCGATAATAACAAACAGTACACGTCCACCGTCGAGTGAGGGAATGGGTACTAAATTTATGATAGCTAAGTTGATCGAAATGAAAGCTGTGAGAGTGAGAATGTAGACGAAACCCAAAATCGATGCGTCACCGACAATACCTACGATTCCGACTGGGCCAGTAACTTGCGATAAATCAGCTCTACCACGCACGGCATCAAACAGGAGGGATCCTAAGCCTTTGACTGTCTCCTTAAACATAACAAGCGTGATTTTAGCTCCTTCCCACAAAGCAGTATGCGGTGGAAGTTTAAGGATACCGACCATATCCATACTTATACCTATGACAAACCTCCTGCTTGCGACATTTTCAGTCGGAGTCAACTCTATGATCGAATCAAATCCACCTCTTTTTATATGAAGTTCTATTGGCTCACCTGATTGGCTTATAAAGCTCGATAAAGTGTCAGGATCAATCTTTTGTAAAATTACATTTCTAGACTCATCTTTATACCCAAAATTAGTTACGATATCGCCCGTTTTAAGCCCCGCTCTAAAAGCAGGCGAATCAGACATAACAGAAACTATTGTAAGCCGAGGCTCTGATACTCTAGCGCCCAATTCATTCTCAACCGAATAAGGCATACCGATCATGAAGCTCCCAGAAAAAAGCAACCAGGCCAAAATCATATTGAAGGTGACACCAGCGACAAGTATCACGACCTGCCAAACTTTACTGACTTCGGTAAATTTTTTCTTTTGCTGTAAAGTAAAATTGGATTCAGAATCATAATTTTCCCCAAAAATTTTTACAAAACCTCCAAATGGAATCCAATTCAGAGTAAAAGCTGTTTCTCCTTGCTTAAATAAGGTCACCATCTTGGGAGGAAAGCCGAGGCCAAATTCATCTACTCTCACACCAGCTCTCTTCGCAGCAATAAAATGTCCCAACTCGTGGACGATGACGAGGACGCTCAAGACAATAATAAAAATTATGATGCCCATTAAATTTTAGGAGAATTAGAACAGCTAGATTAATTAGAAATTTCTAAAACCTTCCTTTCTAATAATTCGTCTAGTTTAGTGTTGGTATCATCCACTATTTTTTGCAGATCATCTTTTAGTCTAAACTTTTCATCTTCACCCATACCTCCCTGTTTTTCCTTAGCTTGGATTTCATCCCAGACTTTATCACGTATACTGCGGAGAGAGATCCTAGCTTCTTCGAGTTTTTGTTTGGCAACCTTCACAAATTGTTCTCGCCTTTCGCTTGTAAGCTCCGGGAAAATAATCCTTAGACCTTTATCATCGACATTTACCGACAACCCTAAGTTTGAGGCAATAACAGCCTTCTCGATTTCCTTACCTTGCGATTTATCCCAAGGCTCGACTCTTATTGTTCTTGGATCTTCGACTAGCACTGAAGCAAGTTCTCGAAGTTGCATCCGCGAGCCATAGGCTTGCACCTGTACCGAATCGAGTATTGAAGGAGAGGCTCGACCAGTACGAATTTGGGAGAATTCTTTTTGAAGCCATTCCTCTACTTCTTTTACCTTGTCCTTTGTCGGTCCGAAGTTAAACATAAATACAATATTACAGCGAAACAGCCAAATACTCCAGTATCATCTTCATCGAAGCTCCTCGGCTACTTAAATATTTCTCAGCTTCAATTACTTTCTCGGCCTCGATATTTGTTGTTTTAGATTCTAGAAATCTTATGAATTCTCTAGCTCTTTCCTTATCTTTACTTTTTATGATCGGGGTTATTATTTTAAATCTTTCAGCTACCGTGCCTGGCATAAAAACTTCGTATTTTTTATTTATTTCTGATTCCTTTTCTTTTTGTATTATCCGGACACGAGAAAGAAGTGTGGACAGGACAGAAGCGGTATTTGGTAAAATAAGGAAAAAATAAGTTCCTTGAGGTGGCTCTTCAAAAAGTTTCAATAAAGCGTTTTGGGCTTCAGTAGTAAAAGTAGAAGTGATATCGATTACCGCCACTTTTCTATCCCCTGCGATCGGCTTCATCAAAGCCCAATCGGTCAAAGCTCTGGCCTCATCCACTCCTAGAGTTTCAAATTCTTCGTATTTAGCATCAGCGTTGCCTCTTTTAAGAAATCCTAAATTGGAAAGTTCTTTCCAAACTGAATCAGCTTCCACTCCTGACAAAATATAAGCATGATGCACCTTATCCCAAGTTTGAGGTAAAAGACTGTTGAACATAATCGTATTGTATCAAACAATCAGCCCCCACAACTTAGTGGGGGCCGAAAAACTTCAGAAAATCTCATGCTCGATCAAGTCGCCGTTGTCGTAGCGATTTCGCTGATTGTGTCCCAAGCGGCTTCCAGAGGGTTGTTAGCCTGTGTGATGGGACGGCCGACGATGATGCGATCGGCTCCAGCCTCGATTGCTTCCGCCGGAGTCATGCTACGTTTCTTGTTCTGATCGTCCCCGACAACCTTTGCAAAGAGAGGACGGATTGCCGGCGTGTTGATCGTCATGACATTGCCTATAACCGCTCGCAGTGACGGAGCTTCTTTTCCAGAAGCGATGAAGCCATCGAGACCAGCTTCAATGGCTCGCTTGGCAAGACGATCGACTGCTTCTTCGACAGGGCAACCATATATAGCGTAGGACTCGTCGTCGTCGAAAGTAGTCAAGGCCGTCACACCAAGGACTTCTACTCCACTCGGTATTGCAGCTTTGAAAGCACGCATAGCATTCAAGCCAGCGTCACAACAGACTGTCACGAATTTGGGTTGGTAAGGACCCAAAAACATACCGTCGATGGTCAAAGTTTCGCTGATATCCTTGAACTTCAGATCAGCGAATACATCGAGACCACAGTTGTTGATCTGACGGATAAGGTCGTACCCGCAGATACGGAGCGCGGAGTTCACTTTCAGACAAACCCCTGTCCCTTTCAGTTTAACGGCCAGAGCGATAACCTGACATCGTACCCAATCTTCGATACGAAATTGGCCAGGTTCGGGCTTGAAGTCGGCAGCAACGATCAATCGTTTCGCCGGTGTTAGTGTCTTCATATTCTTTCCTTTCGTGGTTGAGAGTATTAGTAGTTGGCGTTCAAACGTGCCCAGTTGCCAGGTTCTTTCGGCTTGATGGCTTCGGAACCCGCTTGGCAAAGCCAACATTTTTCCGGTTCCCACATCGGGATCGGGTGATTGATGAGAGCCACGATCTTCCTACCATCGATTTCGGCAAGGCCTGAACGGTTCACCAGCGTCAGGACAAAAGGTAGGATGGTCCCTCCTTTTTCCTCCGAAGCACGGACCGTGAGCTCGATGCTTCCACCAGTAGTGACTACGTCTTCGCAGAGAAGCACATATTCGCCTGGTTTTACGCATCGTTCAGGGTCGCTAAACACCATCATCTTTTTTCCGTCTTCCTCCGCCTTTGCGGGAGAAGCCCAGTTGCAAGGCCTTTCCCTCAAGATGCCCACCACATTGTGTAGCAGTTCAGAGAGCTTCGTCGCCCCTGTTTGAGGACCGACGACACGATCGATCCGTTCAGTGTTGCCTCGCTCTTGCACGAAAAGCTCGGCGAGGTCGTAAGCGGCATTACGAAGAAAATGTTCGTGTGGGATCACCTCTCGGCTGTTGAAAAAGTCGGGAGAGTGGAGCCCCGAAGTAAGTAGTGGATGGGGACGGTTTACGTTCCCATCATGAATGAAAAGAGCATCCAGTTCTTGGTATACCCGTATCCAGCCAGCCTGGTCTCGTATCATACGATTTCCTTTCAAGTTTCATTATCGGAATTATAGGTCCGACTCCAAATTCACAATATATTATAAAAAAGAAAAGTAAAGAAGAGATATGATTAAAATAATATTCCAAAACAAAAACCACTTTCAGATAAGAAAGTGGTTTTTGTTTTTGAGAAACTGAAATTATTCAGCAGCTTCGTCTCCTGCATCTTCCTCGACATCAGCTGCAGCAGCTTTAGCTACGCAAGCAGCACAAAGGCCGTCTTCATTCAATTCTACGTCAGTTGCTCCGCAAGTACATGTTCCAATCATTTATTTTGATTACGCTTTTAATAAAAACAGAACACCATGATATATCCTCAAAGTTATTTTGTCCAGTTTTAATTTCATTAAAATATGTTATGCTCATCCCAATATGAACGAAAATCTAAGCAACGAGAAAAGAATCGTATCCGTGATCGCGCTGCTAGCTATAGCTATCGCCCTATTCTTTGCCTACGATACTTACATAAGTGAAAAAGGGAAAGCTTGGAATGTTTTCCAGGATTATCTTACTGCTTCCAGAGAGCATGATTTAGAAAGAATGAAAACACTGGCTCACCATCTTTCCTCTGTATGTGAAGATTCCCCTGAAAGTGATGATTGTAAAACTAGGATGGACACAGTAGCTTTAATAGGTGGGGAATTCAATAAAAGCAATTTTAAAAATGTTTGGAGTGATGAAAAACAACTTGTGTTAGTAACTAATTGGGATGAACAGGACACGGAAGATACTATTATTAGAATGCGTCAGATAATATATTTTCTAAAATCAGAAGGTGAAATAAAATTAGTGGCTTTCAAACCATGGCAAGGCACCTTCATGGTGAAGGATAAAGAAAATCCTCGCCCTGTCGAAGAACTGCAATCAATGATCAAAACATATACCGACGACCTCGACTTCGATGGTATGGACGATTATTTAGAAGAGTGTCTCTCCGATAGCCAAGAAGAAACCTGTATCAAAACCGATCCGAAATTGCGTGATAGTGATGGCGATGGCTTCTGGGATGGAGTCCAAGCTCAATTTGAAGCGAAGTAGGCTATTTTATTCTCTTAGTCTTGAGCCAAACAGCATACTTGCTTGCCATATCTTCGAAACTCTTTGAATTATCGGTAATGTTTTTCTTCCCTGAAAGCATCCTTATCTTCGCATTCAATTTAATCGGTCCGTTTAGTTGGGGAACCTTCTTCAGTCTTAGAGCCCTGTCTTTTGCTAATTTGAGTATTTGAGGCAAGCTCTTAGTAGTGTTTTTGAGCCAGGCGTTAGCTGATAATTTTTTACCAGTCATTATTTTTACAAAATCTTTAAAATTTTTTGACGCTCCGAGCTTCCAAACTCTTGCCATCTCCTCTCCTACTTTAGGGTTATCGACAATATATCCATACTTATCGTAAAAGTATTCTCTCCATTGAGTGAGGGCGAGTTCTGCTAAGCCATAGCCGTGATAGGAGCAAGTTGAGGACCAGCTATAGATATGCGGTACAGTTAAAATTCTGAGTGAATCTTCAGAATAGTCCTGATATTTCTTCCAAATTTTTTTAGCAGCTTTGATTACCTTATCGGTTGTGAGTTTTTTCTCTTCATAAACTATTTTCTCGAAATTACAGATAGCCATAATCGAATTTAAACCAAGAGGTCTCAAAATCGAAAGGCGTTCGATTTTTCTTTTAAATAACTCAAATGGATATATTTCTCCTTTCTGATTTTTAGCGTATCGCGACCTCCACTCATAACTGCTATACAAAGTATCGAGAAACATACTGTGAGTTTCTGCCCAGGCAGTCGACATGGGAGGATATTCATGATTAAGACATACTTCGGTCTGTTCAGAGTTAAGTAAATGCGCCGCATGACCTCCTTCGTGGAACAGTGTGTTGTAGCCTGGCACAGCAGAACCCACCTGACCATACACAACATTACAAGTAAAATTAGATAAACCAGTGATCCGTTTTCCATCTTTATAATGAATAGGTACGGGCCAATGACAAAAGCCATTACTATACTTACCCTTTCTGTCGAGCAGATCTAGATTGATGGAACTTCCTCTGAAATCTATCCCTAATGCAGCAAATGATTTACCCCATCGTATTAACGCTTCTTCGAACGGGAAATACTGATCTTCCTCCATAGTGAAATCGCCTGCCATCATATAAGAAAAGTTCCACGGCTTTCTAAGTCCCGGTATTTTCTTTTCAAGTTTTCTTATACTTGTAAAAGCAAATTTGGTTTTTTTATATAGATGATCAAATATTTTGAAAAGCTCATTTTTGGTCATCCCCTCTTCTGTAAAAATCTTATATTCATAGAAATCAGCGAATCCTAAACCGATAGCATACTGGTTTAGGAGGCCGACATACTTAACGTAATTCTTTATATTACTGTAAGCAAGCTTTTCTCCTCCGAGAAAAAAGGCCTTACGCAAATTTTCATCTTTTTCGGTGCGCAACATACCACGCATTTTATGTGATGAGGCTTCCACAAATTTATTGCTGTGTGGATCTATATAGCCTTCTTTTCTAGTAGTAGCCACTTTACCCATCTTCGTCTCTAACTTCGATATTTTGTCTTTCAATATATTCAGATGCTTCGGTGTTTGATAACAATTAAAAAATTTTGTCCAAGCATTGAGTTTTTCTTTATCCTCTTTAGTTAATTTATTATTCTCGATCAAAATTTTGACTTGATCAAAAAGTTTATGGTTTGATTTGAAAGTATCAAGTTCCTTCAAGGCAGTGTCCTTCTTTTTATCAATAGAATGATCCCCCATATAAGAGATCCAGAAGTAATTTTCATATGCGGCATGAAGCCTTAGATACTCCTTATTTAGGTAAATGAGCAACTTCTTAGTTTCGTTTTGAATTTTTGATATTTTACTTTTCTGCATTCAGCTATTCTATATCAAATCTGAAGTAAATAAAGGCTAGAGAGAAGAGGCCTCAAATCAGTACTTTCGGATCACTCCTTTGACGATGGCAGCAATTTTTAAATCGTATTCAGGATAAATCGGCTTATATTTTTTGTTGGCTGGTTCTAAATAAATTTGGCTACCCTTTTTGCGAAGAAATTTCATGGTCCACCCACCATCGACTTCAGCGATGACGATATCGCCATCTTTGGCATCATCTTTGCGCTCAGCCACAACAAAATCACCTTCGTGTATTCCCTCTTCTATCATAGAGTCCCCTTTTACTTCAAGTAGATAAGTCGAGTCAGGATTTTTCACCAGCATTTCGGAGATACTTATGGTATCGAGCGCCTGTTCTTCAGCCACTGATGGCATGCCGGCTTCAACAAGGCCAAGGAGTGGTACCTCGCCCACGAGTCTCCGAGGCAAAATTCTGCCATTCGAATCCTTCTCTACCACTCCTTCCTCCACTAATTTATTAATAAGCTTGTATACAGCATTTTTAGACTTGAATTGGAAAAGAGAAAGCATCTCCTTATACCCTGGCATACGTTTATGCTTCCGATAGAAGTTTATTATTTTGTTTTTATTTTCTAAAAATGGCATTGCAAATACATTTCAATCTAAAAACGAAAGGTGGAAAAAGCTCCGAACCAACTGCCACTTACAGCTTGCCTATTCAAATTATAAAGTTGGCAAAGCAACTCTTTATGCTTTCTCGCTTCCCAAGCATACGACCTCCCTCTCACAATCTTAGCATCGATCTTGTCATTTAAATTCTCCAACTCTCTCCTGATCCTCTTTTTCAGACTTATTGTGTTCATAATATTTTGACTAACTTACTAATGTAAATATTATAAGTGAACCCTAGTTCACCGTGCAAGTAAAACCTGTGGATAAATAAAAACAAAACCCGCCCCCTGCGGATTTTGTCCTGCAGGAGGCGGGTGAACTTACCCATGTACAGCCATCAGAGTATCTTGAGCTCGAGCAATCATCCCTCGAGCGAAAGCGTCGGCAAACTTGTTGGCGATCTTGTAGATAAGGCTGCGGCTACCTCGAAGTGGTCGGTCAAGAACGTACGTGCAGATGCCTCTTAGTTCACAATCGAGATTACTCCCATGCAGGAGGTAGCACTTCGTCCCGAAAACCTCTTGGAGAGTTTGGGGCACGAGTTCATCGCCCCAATACTTGTCTTCGAAACGAATCAGGACGCAGATTCTCATCTTCGTCCTTGTGTCGGCTCCGATGAAAGTCATGAGGCCGATTCTTTCTGGACTCGGCACTCCATTAGGATCCATGCTGAAATTGAGACCAAGGGAATGAAGGACCTCCACATCTTCCCTCTTTATCACCACATCACGATGAACTAAATTTTCAATCATCCAATTCCTTTCATTCCGATTCCGCGCCTGGAAAACGCAAAAAAGTTGACGGATGTTTCAAGAGCCCGTTCACTGGCTCATTTTTTCCAGTTGATTTATAACATTAAATTCACAGGAAGAGAAGCGAAACCCGCGTCAGTCCATG
>DATDXE010000005.1 GCA_036517255.1 Candidatus Paceibacterota bacterium | reverse complement strand
AAGCATGTGGCTATTAAAAGTATTGCCTCTTATACCGAGGATCAGATTATTACTTCCGATCCATCACAAGTGCTCGCTATTAAAAAGGCCAAGCAAGACGCCCAGGAAGACAAGGAGGTCGCGCAAGAGACGGCAAAAGCGGAGATAAAAGAAGCAGAAAGAAAGACGTAATAACAACTCAAATTTCATGAATGAAAATGTCGTTGACATAAACGAGTTTAGAAAAAGAAAGAATGTAGAGCTTTTAAACGAGGCAGGAAATATCCAGAAAAAGTTCGAGAAAAGAAACCGAGCACATACCACAACGTTTGTTTTAATGCTTAGTGTAGCAATCTTTTTTGATACTCTTCAAGCTATATTTTTATTAATTCCGTTTCTGGGATGGATTTTCTCTTCTTTGATTTCTATATTTGCCTGGCTGACTTTCTATGTTTGGACTTCTATTAAAGGATGGGGGCTTTCTGACACCTTAAAACAAATTATAGTTAATTGGGCTTTACCTTTCATAGAAATCATTCCTATACTAAACACACTGCCAACTTGGACACTCAAGGTAGTACTTTCATATTCTTTCCTTAAAGCAGAGGACACCTTGTATAATGTAAGCGGTGGTAAAGCGGATGCCGAAAAGTTAGAAAACCTGTTAAGAAAAGTGGCTTAAGTGAACCTGCAAGGCAAGACCTTGCGGGTTGTTTTATTCGGATTGATCTTTGTAGTTTATCCAGTCGAGTATTTCCCTTTCAAAATTATTAGTTGTTGGGAAGTAATTCGGATAAACTTCTCTATCTAGAATAGCATTCTCTTTTCTTTCAATGCCTTTAAAATCTGAATAGCTTGAGTATTTATACCTATCTAGATAACTTAATGCTACTTTTTTATTTTTGATTCCTACTTCTTTCCAATCTCCTTGTATTAACTTAAGTGGATTTAAATGGATGTACGAAAAGATGTACTTTAAATATTGATCACTACCAAGATGCTCCGACTTGAATTTGCCTTCAAAAAGTACGCCAGTCCTTTCATATTTAATATTGTGATACATGACATAGGCCGTGGATAACTTCTGTATAAATTTACTTATCCCACCACTTTCTTTCTCGGTAATCAGCAGATGGAAGTGGTTCGGCATTAAACAATACGCGCCAATAGAGACAATCCGACTTCCTCTTCCCCATAGATATGGGTCATTCTTGGCACTGTCTTTAACCAAAGACATTTTAAAATTATTCTCCGAATTACATACGTATAGAAGAACTATAAAACGCCAGTAGTCTTCCATATTATGAAATATTTCTTGTTTACTATTACCTCTATTGTATAAGTGGTAATACTCGCCTGAAACAAAAGGTGTTTTGCGTAGTGACATGTTTTTATTCTAGCACCGTCAACCTGCAAGGCAAGGCCTTGCAGGTTGCTCTCTGCCTGCCTGGACTCTTGCCATTACTATCCTCGCTCTAGACTCAAAGTTAAAGAAAATTGCCCCAGAATTAGATATAATGAAGAAGTGAAAAAGCTCTACCACATTCTCTTAGTACTTTTCTTACTTATACTGCCCGTGCTTAATTTACAAGCACAGTCCGTAGATCTTCTCTGGCAAGGAGAAACGTATGTCTCGCCTTTCTATAAAGGTAGAGCGCTGTGGTCTGGCCAGTCTAAAGTTACACTTCTCGCTATTCCACAAGGTCTGGGAAGTCCAGCAAACCTAAATTACAAATGGAGTAGAAACGGCACTATTTTAGGTAATATCAATGGTATTGGAAAAAATACTCTCGCTTTTACTGGATCTGTTCTCTCGAAGCGAGAGACCATCAAGATAGAGATCGTTTCCAACCAAAATGCTGTGTTAGCGAGCGAATCTGTCACTCTAACTCCAGCTTCTCCAATCTTGGCTATATATGAAAATAATCCTTTGTACGGATTCATGTTCCATAGGGAAACAAGTGGGACATACGAGCTTAAAGAAAGAGAGGTTACTTTCTCAGCATTTCCATTCTTCTTTAGCGCATTAGATCGGAGAGGCAGTACACTTAAATATGAATGGCGTACTAATGCTGGTGGAGTAGAAAATACAAACTCGGTGACTTACCGCACCCCAGATGATGCCGCTGGCTCATCAGAAATTCGAGTAAATACTTCCCATGGAGATAAAATTATGCAGAACGCCAATAAGAATTTTTTGATACAATTTGGAAATAAATGAAAAGAATCTTTTTATTAATTATAGTTTACTGTCTACTGTTTACTCCTGTTTTCGCCCAAAAAGCTACTGATTACAAGCTTCTAGCCCCTATTCCTTTAAGCGGTGTAGACCAAGGAGACACCAAAACAACCACTGCTGGTCCGTACATTCAAGGTCTCTTCACCTTAATCATTGCCATCGCTGGAGGACTTGCGGTGCTTAAAATAATTTTCGGCGGTATTCAATACATGTCTACTGATGCCTTCCAAGGCAAAAGTGATGCTAAGGGCACTATTCAAAATGCAATTTGGGGATTGATGCTTGCTATTGGAGCCTGGCTAATTCTCTTTACGATTAATCCTAAATTGGTAAAATTTGACCTAAGTATTCCAGTACAGGAGATAAAAACTCCAAGTACTCCTCCAGGTGGGGGAGGTGGCGCGGGGATACCAATGACCCCTGAAGAAATAGCTGCCGATAAAGTGGTTAGGGACAGATTAGAAGATCCTAACGTTGGCATTAGAATAAACGCTGGTCCCTGCTTACAAGGACAAGGATATGGATGTACAAATTTAAATGGTCTGCCAGAGAGTGCGATCCAGGGATTAATAACTTTGAAGAAAGACTGTGGTTGTGGGGTAATGGTAAGTGGGGGAACAGAACCCGGCCCACATAAAACTCATGGAGTGGGAGATCCTATAGTAGATTTGGCCAACGATCAGAGCTTGAGAAGTTGGATGTCATCAAAAGGTTTCTTGATTAACAATGGTAATGGCGCAGTGGTGCGGTTAAGTAGCGGACGCCAAGTAGGTTTTGTTTTTGAGCGTGTGGGTCAGGGAAGGTCGACAGGTGACCATTGGCACGTTGTATTTTAATTCTATGGCAAAAAGACTTTTAATAATTTTAATAGCGATCCTTTCGATTCTACTCATTGCATTCTTTGGATGGTATTTTATCGTGAGGGAGCCGGAGTTTTCTGTCGGAGAAGCGGTTAGAAATTCTTTACCCTTTGGTTCCGGAGAAGATATAAATATTCCTGCTCTACCGACAGATGGGGAGTTGGGAGATATGCCTGGAGCTGAGCTCCCACTTGATGAATTTGGGTCGCCAACCAATAGTCTTTTCCGCATATCTCCCACGCCTGTGGCTGGATTTGTCACTTTTAAAAGAGGGGTTGATTCTATGGTTCGATATGTTGATCGCGCTACAGGCCATATCTATGATTTCCTACTTCCTAGTGGGACAGGTGCCGCCTTATTTGTAGAGAAGATAAAGGTTACAAACAACACTTTGCCGAAAATTTATGAGGCATACTTTCGACCAGACGGAAACGCGGTAATCTTGAGATCTCTTGAGGATGAACTGGATATTGTTAAAAACATTTCTCTTACCCTCACTCCTCCTCAAGGAACTTCCACAGATGCTCTTTATACTGTTTCCTCCACCGCTTTGCGCGGAGATATAAATGCAGTTACTGTCGGCCTGTCTGCGCAGGCAGGTTCTGGTAATGCTCTGTTCTATACTCTGCGAGATACCTCCTCTATAGTGTCCGCGGCATTCAATGGTACGGGAGCAAAAACTATTCTCAGTTCTCCCTTCAGCAATTGGAACTTGTCCGCCGCTCTTAATCGCTTAGTGGTATACACAAAAGCAAGCGCAGATGTCCCAGGTTATGCATACACTCTAAGCACATCTGGTGGGACCTTGGCAAAAATTCTTGGCCCACTTAATGGGCTCATGGCGATTCCGAACAATCTCGGCAATCGAGTGGTATATTCATATACCGATAATAATAAAACGAGGGCATTCGCTAAAAATCTCACGAATAATACTCTGACTGAAATATTACCTGCAACTCTAGCTGAGAAATGTACTTGGAGTATTAAACAAGTGGGCATGCTTTTCTGTGCCGCACCAATTGACAGTCTTGGTCCTGAGGAGCCTGACAATTGGTACAGAGGGGTAACCCATTTCTCTGACCGCATCTGGCGTTTCGACACTAATAATGATGTTGCCCAAGTTTTGGTTGAACCGAAACAGAACCTTGGTACTGATATTGACGTAGTTGAACCGAAACTTTCCCCCGATGAGGACTATCTCATTTTCATAAACAAAACAGACCTTTCACTCTGGGCCCTTAAACTTGACTAGTAGTTTTTATATTTCGACGAATAAAGACTTCTTGAGCAATACTAAAAAGATTGGTGGTAAGCCAGTAGAGAGCGATGGCTCCAGAAATACTGTACGAGATAAAGAAAACGATGACCGGAAAAAAATATTTCATTTGAGTCTGCATACTGCGAGTGAGATTATCGCCAAAAGAATTACCTTTGGGTTGGGTCTGTCCTTTCATAGATAGTTGGAATTGGAAAAAAGTAGAAACAGCGGCTAATAGTGCGAGGACGAGACTCTTGGCTGTGATATCCATAAAGCCGAGAAAAGTGGTACTAATATTTTCAGGAACTGCCACAAATGAATAAAGTAGTTGGGAGTTAACCTCGGGGAAGTGAAGGAAGATTTGATACAAAGCGAGAATAATAGGAATTTGAATGATAATAACTAATATTCCGGAGAATGGATTAACTCCTTTTTCTTTATAGAGAGCGAGGGTTAGTCTAGCCTGCTCTTCAGCCTTATCTTTGTATTTCTCTTTAATTTTAGCCAAATCTGGGGCAATCTCTGACATCTTCACTTGAGTGAGCACTGCCTTTCTCGAGAGCGGAAAGATAATTAAACGAACTAAAATAGTTAGAAAAATGACAATGAGACCAGCATCAACCCAAGGTAGTACTTCAAATAAAAGCACCAGAAGATTATAGAGCGGGTCGAAAAAAAATGTGTGATAGAGAAAAGACATTTAGATATTATAACTTAGAAAGAGCATTCTTAACTCCCTCTCTAGTTCTTTCCCTTTGATCTCTTCTACTCCATTTTGAGCCACAATGAAATAAGTTGCTGGTTTAAGGTTAGAAACAAATTCACGCACAATCGGCCGAATGCGGCGGCGGATGGTATTGCGCGTAACCGCTTTTTTGGAAATCTTTTTTGAAACAGAGATTATCACTCTCGTCGTTAGCGCTGGCTTAACACGGAGGTAAAAATGAAGCATTTAGACAGTAGAAAGACGGGTACGACCCTTGCGGCGGCGGTTGCGAATGGTCCTTCTCCCGGTGGAAGTTTTTTGCCTCGAGAGAAAGCCGTGGGTCCTAGCCCGTTTGCGTTTTTTTGGTTTGTATGTCGTAGACATTTTTTCTTAACAGGTTATGAACACATTATAAACATTTTTCGAGTCTTTAACAAGTTTTTATCCGAATCTAAAAAGATATACTATGTTACCTGACAATCGCTATGATCGACTATAAACAACTTTGGCAAAGCGTTCTGGTAGAAATAGAACTAAGTATCTCAAGTGCAAACTTCACCACCTGGTTTAAAGACACTCGTATTGTCAAAGAAGATAGTGGGGTGGTGGTGCTCTCTGTCCCAAATGCCTTTGTTAAGGAGTGGCTCCTGACTAAGTACCACAACACCATCCTCAAAAGTCTGAGGGGTCTTGAAAGTTCCGTCCACGCCATCGAATATGTGGTAAATAAAGAAGAATCTCGCAAAAGAGAAGAGAGGCCAGGAGAGTCTACTCTCCATAATAAGGAACTTCCTCTGCCGGAAACACAGGTGAACAGGGATGATAATCTAAATCCGCGCTACACATTTGAAACATTTGTCATCGGACCGTTCAACGAACTGGCTCATGCCGCTGCCCAAGCTGTCATCAAGAAACCTGGCATTATGTACAATCCTCTTTTCATCCATGGCTCTACTGGCCACGGCAAAACTCACTTGATCCAGGCTATCGGCAATCATATTAAAACCGCAAACCCAAGCAAGAAGGTTTACTACATGACCTCTGAACAATTCGGGCAAGACTGCATGAATGCGCTTCAAAACCAGAAAATGAACGTTTTTAAGGAGAAATATCGCAAATATGATGTTTTAATTGTTGATGATATTCAATTCTTCTCAGACAAACAGAAATTCCAGGAGGAATTATTCCATCTATTCAATACCTTATACGACAATAACAGACAAATTATCTTCTCTTCTGATAAACACCCTTACTTTATCACCGGGCTCGAAGAGAGGCTTAAATCACGCCTCTCAGCCGGTATGACGGTTGATATCCCAGCGCCTGATAAAGAGTCGAGGATCGCCATTATTACCGCCAAAGCAGTCCAGCAAGGTATTACTTTGTCAGGAGAAATCATAGATTATCTCGCTCACACTATAAACGGCAATATTAGAGACCTAGAAGGAGCTGTTAACACTCTGCTTTGCCATGCCCAGCTTAAAAATAGAGAGATAACGATGATTGATGTTAGAAATTATATAAAAAATAACATTAAACCGAAGAAAACTATTGCCGTTAAGGATGTGGTTAGGATTGTTTCCGACTTTTATAACATCAAGGAAGATAGTATTTATGAAAAAACAAGACATAAAGAAGTGATCAGACCGCGACAAATTGTCATGTATCTCTTGCGTGAGGACTTCAACATATCTTATCCATCAATTGGTCAGAAGTTGGGTGGGAGAGA